>JANQIY010000245.1 GCA_028281965.1 Candidatus Gastranaerophilales bacterium | reverse complement strand
ATGTATGCAACATTTGCCAAAACCCACCCACAGCCACCCTATAAGTGGAAAAGAGGCTCCGCCTCTTTTCGATTCTCTATAATTTTTTGGCAAATGTTGTATACATGCAATTAGAGATTCGAGTTAAATAATGTATAATAAAAATGTATTATTTTAAGGTAAGTATTTTTTTAAAGCCCACAGGCAAGCTAAGTAATTAAAAAAAAAGAGACGGTATATGCTAAAAACGTTTTTAATAATATTCTTTATCTTTATACTAATAATCCTATTAACAGTTGCATATAGAAAATACGGATCAAATTTTTCTCCTGTCGACAGTGAATTTGGATTTAAAAAAGGTGATAATCCAAACGATGTAATAAAAAAGGCTCAAAGCCTCCATGAAATAGGTCAGGCCAGCAAGGCTATACGAATGCTTGAGGCTTATTTAAGAAAAAATCCCGAACAAATAGCCGTAATAATGCTTCTTGGGGACTATCTTTACGCAAAAAACCTTCCTTCAAAAGCTCAAAAACATTACAGTCACATTCTTAAGCTAAACTCTTCTTCTCAGGAAGCTTTAGAAAAATCTTCCGACTGCTTTGCGCTTATCGGAAAATTTGAAAAAGCGCTGGAAGGATATTTTGAAATTTTAAGACAAAACCCTGACAATATCGAAATCAGGGCTAAAGCTGCAGCATTGTACGTAAAACTTGAAAACTATGACCAGGCAATAAAAGAATACAGGACAATCCTTGCCAAAGACCGTTTTGACACGATTATAAAACAAAACCTCGCAGATTTATTTTTCATGAAGGGAGATTATAAAAAAGCTGTTCATGAATATAAGGAAATCCTTGATATTGAAGGGCCTAACATAGAAATAATAAAGAAAATAGCCAAAACTTACACAAACGCAGCAAGATACGCCGATGCGGCGCTTGCTTACAAACAAATAATAAATATCGATAAAAACGCTGTATTTGCTTACAACGAGCTGGCTGATCTTTATACTAAAGAGGGAAATTATGATAAAGCCGCAAAAGTTTATAGCCAGATGGTAGAGCAGGGAATTGAAGTTCAGCCAAAGCTTCTGAAAAAACTTGCCGATATCTACATATTGTCCAGGGAATACGACAAGGCAATAACATTAAGCAAAAAAATCCTGGCTGAAAATCCTGGTTTCCTCCCTGTTATGGAAACACTGGCGCAAGCCCAGAGAAAAAGCGGCAACTTTAAAGATGCACTTGAAAATTATAAAAAGCTAACCACAGAAAATGTAAACCCGGCTAAATTAGCTAAATATAAAGAAACGATAAGTTCAATTTTATGTGAGTGGGGAAACAGCTTTTTTCAAAAAAAAGACTATCAGGCAGCCCTCGATAAATTTGTGGAAGCCATTCAACATGACACTTCCAATCCTGAAGTATACCTTAATTTGGGAAAGACAAACCAGGCTATAAAAAATCATGAAGCAGCGTTTTCGCACTTTAACAAAGCGCTGGAGCTAAGCAAATCAGACGTAAAGATTGTTTTAAAAGTAGGAAAAGCTTATGAAGAAGTAGATCAGATGAATGCAGCAATTGATTTATACTATGACGCGGCCAAAAAATTCTCGAATAATCATGAAATAAAACTGGCCCTGGGGTCTGCCATGATAACAGCGGGGTTTTACGATCAGGCGGAAGTAGAGCTTAACAAGGTTATAAGCTTAAAACCCGAAAATCCTGATGCATATTTCTATCTGGGACTGGCTTATGAATACCGAAAAATGAAAGAAGAAGCTAAAGAAAATTATAAAAAAGCCCTTGAATGCAACCCGGAATATGAAAAGGCCCAAAAACGCCTGAGAGAATTAATTGAAGGCTCATCTGAAAAAGAAGCCCGGAAAGAAGGATCAATAGGCGAGGAAATTAAAGAACAGGGGCTTCAGGAAGAAAAATAGTGGAAAACAGCGGTTCTAAAACTGTTCTGGCAGGTTTAACCCTCAGTGAGCTTGAGGATTTCATAACCGGCATAGGCCAGCCAAAATTTCGGGCAGGCCAGCTCCACCAATGGCTTTACCAGAAACCTGCCGTTGAATTTGACCTGATGACAAACTTATCAAAAGAATTCAGGAAAAAATTAAATGAAATAGCTGTCATAACAGAAACTAAAATTGTCCAAAAACTTACGGGACAGGACGGGACAATTAAATACCTGCTGGAATACCCTGATGGAAACCGTGTGGAAACGGTTTTAATGAGCTATGAAAAACGTCCAAACCTTACAGCCTGCATAAGCACGCAAATCGGATGCACCATGGGATGCGCATTTTGCGCCACTGCCAGGCAAAAATTTGTAAGAAACCTTACCGCAAAGGAAATTATAGAACAACTTTTAATAATCCAGATGGATACAGGCAAATTGATTACAAACGTTGTTTTCATGGGCCAGGGAGAACCCTTGCTAAACTACGATGAAACAATAAAAGCAACCCAAATAATGAACAAGGACTTTGAAATAGGAATGCGCAGGATAACTATTTCAACCTGCGGTATTGTCCCCAATATCTATAAGCTAACAGAGCTTAACCGCCAGTTAATCCTGGCAATTTCACTACATGCACCCGACCATGAACTAAGAAAAAAAATTATGCCTATCGAAAACAAGTACCCTATTGAGGAAGTGGTAGAATCCCTCAGGTTTTTCGCTCAAAAAACAGGACGGAGAGTGACCGTAGAATACATCTTGATAAAAGACTTCAATGACAACATTGAACATGCCGGTAAATTAAACAAACTGCTAAAAGGCTTGAAATACAATATAAATATTATTCCTTACAATCCGGTTGATGGCTGTAATTTTGAAAGACCATCACCGGAAAAGATAAACAAATTCAGGGAAGAGCTTGAAAAAGCATATAAAAAAGTAACAGTCAGGTTGGAAAAAGGGAGTGATATCGCTGCAGCCTGCGGCCAGCTTGCAGGTAAACTTCAAGAAATCCCGGCAACGTTCTCCTGTAAATAACCAGGGATTTTTATACATAAAACCTGATAAAAATATAAGCCGTACCCGTTAATAGTGAAATTAGCACAATAATCCAGCTATAACTCATAAATTTTATAAACGATATGCTATAGCCAAGATTTGAAGCTATCTGGGAAGTTATAATATTTGCCGAAGCCCCAAGCAGGGTAAGATTACCTCCGAGGCATATCCCTAGAGACAAGCTCCACCAAAGAGGATATAGGTTCATTGAGCTGTTAAAACTATTCACTATGGGAACAAGCGTTGTCGCATAAGGAATGTTGTCTATAAATCCCGAAATTATTCCCAATCCCCAGATTAGAAAGAGTGCCGTCATTTCTTCGCTGCCTTTGGTATAGCTAAGGATTTTATTTGCTATAAGAGTAATAACCCCGGTTTCGGTAAGTCCGCCAATAATTATAAAAAGTCCGATAAAAAATAGAATAGAAGTCCACTGTACGCTTTTTATAGTTTTTGAAGGGTTTTCAAACACCAAAATCAAAGCAGCTCCCGCAAAAGCAATTGCATAAGCCTCCATATTAAGCCAGGAATGTAAAATAAACCCTAATATCACACCAAATAGCACTATTAAAGTGACTATTGCCAGTCTTTCATTTTTTATAGCTCCTGTGCTACTGAGATTTCTGGCTTTTTCCTCCAGGTTATGGTTTGATACCAGTTCTTTGCGAAAAAGAAAAAACAAAGCCCCGATGCTTAAAAAGAATATAATCAAAACCGGCAAGCCTAGCACCTGTAAGAACGTTAAAAAGCTTAAATCCGCAAAAGACCCTATTATTAAGTTGGGAGGATCCCCTATCAAAGTTGCAGTGCCTCCTATATTGGAGAATAAAATCTCTGAAATTAAATAAGGCATAGGGTTTATTTTCAAATACCCGGCTATTTGTACGATAATAGGAGACAAAATAACGACCGTTGTAATATTGTCCAAAAATGCCGAACATAGAGCTGTAATCGTACACAGGGAAAATAAGAGCAGCTTTAAATTACCCCTTGTAAACCGGACAATCTCAATTGATAACCACTTGAAAAAACCGCTGTCACCAAGGCTGTGTGAAATTATCATCATACTGACAAGCAGGAAAATAACCTGAAATTCCACATAATTCAAAGCCTTGTCAGTAGGAACTATTCCGGATATCAACGTTGCCGCCGCGCCCAATGCGGCAACCGTTGACTGGGGGAATTTCCTTGTTGCTATAAGGATATACGTTATTACAATTATTATTATTGAAATAATCATACGGTTTTTTAACCTTATCTGAAAGTCCGAGCCTAGCATAAAAGTTGACATGTAAAATTACTCTTATGAACAAGTCTGATTTCTTTAATTTAAGGACAGCGGAAAAAATTCTTCGGCACCACAAAGGCGGCGGCTAAGGATTTTTGTAGTCTGCTTCTGTTAAGGACAGCGGAAAAAATTCTTCGGCGCCGCAAAGGCGGCGGCTAAGGATTTTT
>JANQIY010000234.1 GCA_028281965.1 Candidatus Gastranaerophilales bacterium | reverse complement strand
GCGTTGAAAATATACTGAAATTATTTCAGCATGACAATTTATGGCGTTTTGAAATTAATGATAAGCTATTTAAATTAAAAATGTAGGGGAGTAAGGCTTTCAGCCCTCCCAGATAGATTACCATCCTGAAACAAGTTCAGGACAGGCTTCCTCGTATGACATTGGTCGTTTATTGTTTTATTTACCGGATAACTTGAGTTGCTAATTAACCCCAATCTCTAATTAGCCAAAAGCCAGGATATGACTATGCAATTAGCAACTCGAGTCGGATAGGTTCTAAGGATAAAAAATCTGTAAAAAATATGATTTTCTTATATATTATTTGTCAACCAGCGTTTTCTACCTAAAATTTCTAAAAATTGTATTGACAAGTTATGCGTTTTTATGATTTTCCTTTCATGGTCTAATAAAGGTTCAAATCACACTTAATACTTGTATACGTTTTTTTAATAAAATGCTAATAATGTTTCGAAAATTTAATAAACTTTTGTAACAGAATCCCGGGAGTTTATCTCTGTTGGAATTAAAGTAGATATCTTATTTATATAAAACCAGATGTTTTTTACTTTTGATTAAAAATTAATATAAATTTTGTATTGAAAAACGAAAAAAAAATGTTTAATATAGAAAAGTCGGGTTTACTTGACTTAACAATAATTTTGAGTGTGGCTTAAATACCTAGTTGTGTGGTTCTATATTTCAAAAAAGGGAGTTATGATGGTTAATAATCTTAGCCAAACAATCGATCTGGCAATCAACAAAAAACTTAATGAAGGTGTAACTCTTGACAGTAACGTAAAAGAATTGGTCAAATATTCCAGGTATAATTTCTCGCAAACTTACAAATTGAATTATTTAACTCATTCTTTTAAAACGTTTGACTTCAATGATTCTGATCTTATGCTTGCACAAGAGGATCTTTACAACAACAGGTTTTATGATTATCTTAAAATCAGGAAAACCCAGTGTAGATTTAATTTAATAAAAATGTTCAGACCCGGTGAGCTTTTATGTTCGGTCATGAACAGCTAAATAAAAGGGAAGTTACTTAAAATTTATGGAAAAATGCGGCGGGCGTGTAAGCGCCCGCCGCCTGCATTATGGGAAACTATGCGCAAAAACCGGTTCGTTTTAATATGGAAATTCAGGTTACGTTTAATCTTATTATGTTGAATACAGCTTATTTTTCAATTTTTTTGAGGTAAAATTTAAGCAAAGCACTAAACTAATTTTTGGAGGCAAAATTGACTCAAAAAACACCGCAAAGCAGTCTTGATACTCTAAGAAATACAAGAATACAAAAACTAAACGACCTTCTTGATGTTGGAGTAAACCCATATCCCTATACCTTTGACAGAACAGCCTGCGCAGCTGAACTTCACGAAAAATACGAGGAACTTCCATCAGGAGGGGAGGATTCAAAGAGTTTTAGCGTCGCCGGAAGAATAATGGCAATGAGAAATAACGGAATGTTCATTGACCTTGCGGACAGCTCGGGTAAAATCCAGCTTTTTATACACAAGGACAACGTAGAAGAGGAAAAAATCAAGCAGCTAAAGCTCCTTGATGTTGGGGATATTATAGGGGCTTATGGTACGGTAAGAAGAACTCCTCGCGGAGAGCTAAGCATCAGGGTTAACAACTTTAAAATCCTTTCAAAATCCCTTTTACCGCTTCCTGAGAAATGGCATGGCCTTACAGATACCGAAACACGTTACAGGCAGCGATACCTGGATATGATAATGAACCCTGAAGCACGGGAAACCTTCCTTAAACGCAGCAGGATTATTTCCGAGATAAGGGATTACCTAATACAGAGGGGATTTTTGGAAGTAGAAACTCCCATGCTCCAGTCTATAGCCGGAGGAGCATCAGCAAGACCGTTTATCACCTATCATAATACTCTTGATATGCAGATGTACCTTCGAATTGCTCCTGAATTATACTTAAAGAGGCTGCTGGTAGGAGGTTTAAGCGAAAAAATATTTGAAATTAACCGGAATTTCAGGAATGAAGGGATCTCCCCAAAGCATAACCCGGAATTTACAATGCTTGAGCTATATCAGGCATTTGTCGACTATAACGAAATGATGGTGCTTACGGAAAACATGATAAGTACTATTGCCCAAAAAGTTCTCGGCGCAATGGAAATAGAATACCAGGGCGTTAAAATAAACCTTACGCCGCCATGGCAGAGAATCACAATGATTGGGGCCGTTAAAAAATATACCGATATAGATTTTGGTGAGTTTCTATCAGCTCCGGAAGCGGCGGAAGAAGCCAAGAAAATTGGGGTTATGATCGAAGAAGGCGATTCCTGGGGCTTGATTATAGATAAAGTCTTTGAAGCCAAGGTTGAACCGCATTTAATCCAGCCGGTTCACATAATTGATTATCCAAGGGAAATTTCACCGCTTGCAAAACCCCATAGGGATGATTCAAGACTCGTTGAAAGGTTTGAAACCCGCGTTAACGGCTGGGAAATTGCAAATGCCTTCTCGGAGTTGACCGACCCGATTGACCAGAGAAGAAGGTTTGAGCAGCAGGTCGAAACTAAAAAGGAAACTGATTTCGAAACCCCGAACGAGGTTGATGAAGACTTCCTTAAGGCTCTGGAGTACGGCATGCCTCCCGCCGGGGGACTCGGAATAGGAATTGACAGATTGATTATGCTGTTAACGGGGTCGGCAAGTATAAGGGACGTTATTTCCTTCCCGACGCTTAAACCAAGGCAGGATGGTCAATAAAAGCTTATTCAGAGTGGAGTTCCACAAATTTTTTGACTATAGGAACATCAGGAAGGGTAAATTCGTAGTTCATAAGCTCTGAAGGCTTTACCCACTTGACTTCTTCATGGTCGTTAAGCTGTAATTCCCCTGAAAGATAAAGGACTCTGTAAGCTAAAAGCTCAATTTTCCTGTCCCCGCAGGAAAAAGTACTGGATTCAAAAAATTCACCAACTTCCACGTCAAAGTTAAGTTCTTCCTTTAACTCCCTTCTAAGGCATTCTTTAAGGGTTTCGCCATCTTCAAGCTTGCCTCCCGGAAATTCCCACTTTGCCCCGATGCATTTTCCGGTCTTTCGTTTAGCTATAAGGACTTTACCGTCCTTTTCCACAATTCCTGCGGTTACTTTCTCCAAAACCCTGTCCTTATTTTCCGTTTTCCTGAAGTTGCTTTTTCGCAGATTTCCATAATTCATCAAACTCATTAAAATTATGCTGCCTGAGCTCTTTTTTTGCAAGGTTTTCCATCATCTGAAAACGCTGCTTAAATTTCTTATTAGCCCTCAAAAGCGCCAGCTCCGGGTCAATTCCATGCCATCTGGCTACATTTACCAGGCTAAATAAAATGTCTCCGAGTTCTTCTTCCATTTCTTCCTTATCCTGATTTTGAGCGGCAATCTTGAACTCCTTAATCTCAGACTCCAGGCATTCCCATAAAGATTCGGCATCTGGCCATTCAAACCCTGTTTTTATGGCTTTTTTACTTAACTCAGCCGCCATAATAAGTGCTGGAAGCGTTTTTGCAATACCTGAAAGCGCCGATTTTCTTTCAGGTTTCTCTTTCTTTTTAATTTCCTCCCAATTAACCATGACCTCCGCGGAATCCTTAACCTTTGTATCGCTGAAAACATGAGGATGACGCCTTATCAGCTTGTCAGAAATCACTTTTGCAACGTCTTCTATGTTAAATTCGCCGTTTTCATCAGCAATCCGGGCATGCAATACCACCTGCAAAAGCACGTCCCCAAGCTCTTCCTTAAGCTCGTCAGCAACGCCTGATTCTATTGCGTCAAGGGCTTCATACGTTTCCTCCAGCAAATTTTTCCGCAATGTTTTATGGTCCTGCTCCCTATCCCACGGACACCCTTCAGGAGAGCGCAAAACAGCTATTATTTCCACCAGCCTTTTAAAATTTTCAAAACTATCTATTGTCATAAAACATCCTTGATATAAATATTTTATCCAGGTTAATTATATCAAAAACGATACTATAAAATAAAAACACTCTTTCTTTAAAACGAAAATATTTTCATTTTAAAAACTCCCCCATACTTGAGTTGCTAATTAACTCCAATCTCTAATTGCATACATGCAATTAGCAACTCGAGTCCCCATGCCTGTTTAATAAAAACGGGGATGAAATTATATTTTATTAAAAGAGCGGAATTTTATTTAAGAACCAAAATTTTTAGCCAGGTTTGCAGCAGCAATTCTCAGCTTTTGTCCAAAAGAAATATTGTTTTCTGCCTTAGGCTTTGAGCTAACGAATACATCGTTTCCTAATTCTCTTCGGTTTCCTCCAATGGGCTGACAGTTTAAGTCCCTGATAGGCTGACTGCTGTTTAACTGCCTGCTATAAGGTCTCTCCAAAGGTTGGGCGTGTTTTTTTATACCTGAATTATTCATTTAACCTTCCCATCCTCTAATCTTAAAAACTACCTCAAATACACACTTGTTTTCAGGTTACATTACAAATGTTAGTATTTGATTAGCAAATTAAAAAGAGTTATTTCTGTAATAATATGTTACAATTTCTTACCCTACAAATAAGGAACAAATAAAAAATTTTTACTTCTTATTGCATGTATGCAATTAGCAACTCGAGTTAATATCTATTAATATGTTGAAAAATAATCTATCAAAATTAATGGGTAAAAAACGCATGAAGCTATCTGAGCTGCAAAGGCTTACAGGGCTTCATATAAATACAATTCGTAGAGTCTATTACAATGAAGGCAATAATATTAATTACAAAACCCTTGAAAAACTATGTCAAGCCCTGGATTGCAATGTAGGCGACATTTTTGACTATATTCCCGGTGAATAACGCATAATCAAAGATTTATAAACGCCGCAGGTTATTGCTATGATAATTGTTTTATTTATCGGATAGTTGGGGTAGGTTTGGTCAATTTACAAAATTGATCCAACAGCTTGAAATCCGTATTATTTGAGGTTTGGTTAAAAAATTCTTAACCAAACCTACTGCTACTTATTAGAAAAATTATACAGATTTTATAAGTTCATTTATGTCTATTTCCAGGACTTTGGATATATCAATTAATATAAGTGCAGATAGGTTTTGTTTACCCCTTTCAATTAAACTAATGGTATTTCTTGATGTATCAGCCTTTTCTGCCAGTTGATCCTGGGTCAGCTGTCGTCGAGTTCTTTCTACCCTTATATTTAAACCTAAATGCTTTAATCTTTGTTTATCCATAATATATAATTTTATCTGTTTGACAAAGATTTCTCTATAAGGTATATATGTAATTATGCAATGTATAGATGTAATAATTAATTTTTTAAATAGAAAAAAGAGGAAAATTATGGCAAAAGAAGCACCTGAAATCAAACAGGAAGTTATGCTTAAAGTGATTAACGCAGCTATAGGATACTTAAAGCTTGTAATTGCTATGCTTGAAGAATTGCTTGAAGGCAGGGATTTTAAAACTTTTTGATTCCTTATATTAGCTTTGTTTCGGCTTCGTTCGCTCACAATGACAGCCGCACCAAAAGTCGGGTAGGTTTGGTCAATTTACAAAATTGATCCAACAGCTTGAAATCCGCTAAACAACGTCGGAAACCGGATCCCTGTTTATGCTCTTTATAGCCATCTCTGCCGTTTTTACAAGTTCCGGGCTGACATCAGGAATCACCGTAAGCTGGCGCAGCACATCCAGTGTCCGCTTAAATATTCTCACAAGGTCTCCTTCATCGACCTCAGCCCCTGAGACCATTTCCTGCCAGTCAACTCCCAATGCCCAGTTCTCTATAAACGCAGAATAATCAGGAGTTAAACTGATAGGCACAATCACATTGTATTCCTGCTGTATACGCCAGAGCTTTCTCATTAAGTCCTGGCATTCGTAAATAGCCTTTCTTGCTTTTTTGCTGATTTTATATTTTGAATGAAACATTGTCCTGGAATCTTCTGTGACTACAGCACATAATACAGAGGCAAGTTCAGCATAGGAAAGCCCATCCAGAAGCCCCCGGACTATAAGCTCTATAAAGAAAATTTCATTTTCAACCCGGGCAGCAGCTGTCATAAAACCTTTCCTGGTAGGATAATTCTCCTGCAGATGCCCGGTAAGCTCCGCTACTTTCATCAGGTTCAAAAACTGCCTCCAGTAAATGTCTTTTTCATACTCAATGGAGTCTTTTATCCGTTTGTATTTGCGCTCAAAGCGCGGAAGAATGTCCAAATCCCTTATATGTTTTCTATAATTCTTGCAAATATCGCATTTTGAGCCTCTTACCCGGCTTGCCAGCTCTTTTGTTTTTTGTTCGTATTCTTCAATTTCAGGCGGGAACGGCTGTCCTTTTGGAGCTTGTTTTTTCAGCATTTTTAAAGTTTTCCTGTACTGGATGAACATATTTTTATACTTGTTATACTCCCTGATATCCTCTGTTGTAAGGGAATATGGGCATTTAAAATTTGCTGTGCCTTCAATAATGTCCTCAACCCGCTCCATTTCCGTATATAAAGGCTTAAGCCTTTCCACAGAAGTATGATAACCAAAGCTTTTAAGGATAAGCTCCCTTGCTTCATCAATGGTAAAACGCTGAAGCAGGTTTAAAACCATTGAATACCTTGGTGTAAACTTACTTTCCAGAGGATTTGCAGCAGAGGAAGCAAGCTCTGCAATTTCTTCGGGGTGATGGTAGGGATCGCCTATAGTGATTACATATCCTACTTCATCCATACCGCGCCTTCCGGCACGGCCTGACATCTGTAAAAACTCACTGGGAGTGAGTATACGATGCCCCTCATCTGATCTTTTGCTTATAGAGCTTATGACAGTAGTCCTTGCAGGCATGTTAATCCCTGCAGCAAGGGTTTCCGTAGCAAAAACCACCTTTATAAGTCCCTGCTGGAAAAGTTTTTCTATCAGCCCTTTCCATCCCGGAAGCAGACCGGCATGATGTGCTGCAACCCCATGGTAGAGGTATTCAAGCTGTTTGCTCCTGGCAATGTATGGATTATCAACGATATACTCATCAATTATCTGCGAAAGACGCCTTTCTTCAAAGTGATTAAGTAATTTCAGTTTCTGGCAGTCCCCCAGATAGGCATTACACCTTTTCCTGCTGAATGTAAAATAGATGGCAGGAAGCATATCCCTGTCATTAAGGATTTTTATCAGCTTTACATGGGTTTTTTCATCTTTTTTTGAAGATTTTATATATCTTCTATGCCTTTTTTCAGGTTTTATTTTCTTATTAAGCCTTCCCTCAGAAGAAAACAGCGGTAAAATATTATCCCCGCAATTGTCGGAATAATAAAAATGCCTTAACGGGACAGGCCTGAAGTCACTATTAACAAGGTAAGTTTCGCCCTGAACCTCGTTTATCCAGTCAGTAAGTTCCAGAGCATTCGCAATTGTAGCAGAAAGAGCAATTATATTAATGTAACCGGAACAGTAAATTATGCTTTCTTCCCACACTGTGCCTCTTTGCTCGTCGTTCATATAGTGAACTTCGTCCAGCACAACAAAATTTACATTTTTTAAATTCTCTTCCACCTTGCCCAGGGTTGTCCCATAAAGCATATTCCTGAAAACCTCGGTGGTCATTACCACAATCTGCGCTTCCCGGTTAATGGAAATATCTCCTGTTAAAAGCCCTATTTTGTCTTTGCCGTAAGCCTCGCAAAAGTCATGGAATTTTTGATTGCTTAAAGCCTTTAAAGGAGTAGTATAAAAGAGTCTTTTGCCTTCTTCAAGCGCTTTCATTATGGCGTATTCAGCAATAACTGTCTTGCCTGCACCGGTTGGAGCGCAGACTACCACATTTTTCAGCTTGTTTATGCAGGATATGGCTTCAACCTGAAAGTCGTCCAGCTGAAAGTTAAATCCGAAATTCTCCTGCTTTACACCAGTCATAATATATTTAGCACCAGGTTTATTATGCTTATAATTTATTGGATATGTCGGCAAATAGTTAAATAAACTGAATGACGAGTTAGCCAAAAATCAATTATAGCATGAAGCAGACTACAAAAATTCTTAGCCGTCGCCCAGGGCAATTCAGTTCTAAATTGGATAAATTAAACTTAAACTGTCACCCCGCACTTGATGCGGGGTCTAGCCAATTAATGCTGATACGCGATAAG
>JANQIY010000195.1 GCA_028281965.1 Candidatus Gastranaerophilales bacterium | reverse complement strand
ATTTCAAATTGCCAGAAGAGCTTTCAGGTCGTTTTTCATAAAAGCAATTAGAATTTTAGTCACAAAAATATTGTGCATTAAATTGTAGGGGAATAAGCCTCGGGAGGGGGATGGTAGGCGGGTTTTAGACATTTTTTATTTTTAAATTTAATTAATTTCCTGATTACTTTTTAAGATCACTATAAAAGCCTGTCCCGGAAAAACAGGGGCAATCTTTTTTGCCTCAACCCATATATAATTCACTTGAGTTGCCAATTAGCCAAAAGCCAGGATATGACTATGCAATTAGCAACTCGAGTATAATTCTTTCATTTATTTGTAATATCGTGTATCATTATACTTGTTTGGGAATTTTTTAAACAAAATTTATAAATAATCTTAGCTGACAATCATAAAAAACGGAATTTATTTAAATGAAAATACAAACCAGCAGATTTGGCGAAATTGAAATAGACGAGAATTTGGTCTTTAACTTTATCGAACCTATATTAGGCTATGACAACCTTAAAAAATATGTCTTAATTGACAACCAACCGCAATCCCCCTTTAAATGGCTGCAATCCCTTGAAGATGGGAGTATTGCGTTTCCGGTGTCTTTTCCTTCATATTTTGGGATAGATTATCAGTTTGTCATTCCTGAAGATAAGTCAAAAGACCTTGAATTAACAGGCATAGAAAACCTGATAACGTTTAATATTGTATGTATCCCCCACGGCAAAGCCCAGGATGCCACTATTAACCTTGCAGGGCCAATAGTCATAAACGCGGAAAACAAAAACGCAATGCAGCTGGTGCTTAGCAATGCCAAATACGCAATTAAACACAAGCTTTTTCCCGACAACACGTCAAAAAACCGGCAGGAAAATCCTGAAGAAAAAGAAGAATCCAAAAAAAGTTAATGCATTCAAGGAATTTAATAAATGCTAGTTTTAACAAGAAAAAAAGGACAAAAACTAATAATAGCTGATAATATAGAAATTACAATCCTGGAAACCAGGGGTGACTCGGTTAAAATAGGAGTAAACGCGCCAAGGGACATTTCTATTTTCAGGGAAGAAATATATGAAGAAATTAAAAAGGCAAATGAACAGGCAATTCAGGAAGTAACAGCTTCTGACTTAGATAAATTTCTCGATTTTAACCAGGTTCAAAAAGACATCTCCGCTGATTATATTAATAAAATTCAATCATTTACAAACAAAATTGATAAATCCAAAGAAAAGTAATGGTAAGCAAAAACCTGTCTGATAGAAATATAATAATTCAGGCAAGAAAAGAAGTTTTAATAGACAAAAACTGCAAACTAGCCCGGATCACCCTGGAATCCTTGAATATACAAGAAATTTCCGATGAAAAAGACAAACTTCTTTTAAAAAACACTTATGCCTTAATATGCCTGGAAAATAAGGAATATCTGCAAGCAGCGGAAATTTACCGGGAACTCGGCGAAAAATACCAGCATGGATACTGCGAGCTTTTAGCGGGAAACGAAGCGGAAGCCGAAAAAATATGGCATAAAGCTCCGCAATCTCCCCTGTGTGAGTGGGGAAAGTGCCTGATTGATTTTATCAGGCTTAAAAAAGGGCGAGTTCCTACTTTTTTGCAGGTAAGAAACCACCTGGAAACTGATATCGGCTATTTTATACAGGCAGACAAAGTTAAGTACGCGGAAAACCTGATTAAAAACGATAATATTTTTATATCAGTCAACCTCGAAGCCTATAAACTCATAGGTAAAGCGCTGCTTAACTTCGGATTTTACAATATGGCAAGGAAATACCTTGTAAAAAGCCTTCAACTGCTCAATGACGAATCGGAAACGCTATATTTCCTCGGGAAATACAATTACCTGATCGGCGCATACAGCGAAAGCAAGAAGGTTTTACAAAGATGTCTTGAAAACAACCATAACTATACACCTGCCAAAGAGCTTCTACGCAAGGTAGAATTGAATTTAAACAAGACATGGTAGCCCCGCAGGGCGAATTTATTCGCCCTGCAGGAGACTTATTATCCTGCTACCGCATACCCCAGGATTGATTTTAAATCCTCTTCAGGAGTCGTTATTGAAGCAATCCGGAATTTTTCTACCAGTACGTTTAAGACATTTGGGGTTATAAACGCAGGCAATGACGGGCCAAGCCTGATATTTTCGATTCCCAGATACAGAAGCGTCAATAAAATTGCGACTGCTTTTTGCTCATACCAGGAAATGATCATTGATAAAGGCAGGTTGTTTACGTCTGTATCAAATGCTTCAGCCAACGCTACCGCAATTTTTATGGCAGAATAGGCATCATTACACTGCCCAACGTCAAGCAACCTGGGTATTCCCCCGATATCGCCAAAATCAAGCTTGTTAAACCTGTATTTCCCGCAGGCAAGCGTCAGAATTACGCAATCTTCCGGTACTTTCTGCGCAAAGTCTGTGTAGTAATTCCTTCCTGTTTTTGCGCCGTCACATCCTCCTACAAGGAAGAAATGCTTGATATCCCCGGATTTAACAGCCTCAACTACCTTGTCTGCAACACTTAAGACAGCATTTCTGCCAAACCCGACGGTGATATATTTTTCTTCGTCATCCTCCTTAAACCCTTCTTCTTTAAGGGCGGCATCAATTACCGGCTGAAAATTCCTGTCAGGTATGTGTTTTACGCCTGGCCAGGCAACAAGGCCGGATGTAAATATCCTGTCAGAATAGTTTTTAGGATTTTGAATGCAATTAGTAGTCATAAGGATTGCCCCGGGGAATTCCGCAAACTCTTTTAACTGGTCTTGCCAGGCCCCGCCGTAGTTTCCAACCAGGTGCGGGTATTTTTTCAGCTCAGGATATGCGTTGCAGGGGAGCATTTCGCCGTGGGTGTATACGTTTATGCCTGTGTATTCGGTCTGTCTTAAAAGCTCTTCAAGGTCTTTAAGGTCGTGTCCTGAAACCAGGATTGCTTTTCCCTTAACCGGGGTAATCCTTACCCTTGTCGGCTCAGGATGTCCGTAAACCTGTGTGTTTCCCGCATCAAGCAATTCCATTACTTTCAGGTTAATTTCCCCGCACTTTAAGCAGGCCCCAAGCATTTCATCAACGGAAGGGTTTTTTCTTGTCAGCAAACTTAATCCATTAAAGAAAAACCTGTAAACTTCATCATCCTCCTGACCAAGAATTCTTGCATGGTCAGCATAAGCCGCCGCGCCCTTCATCCCATAAATTAAAATTTCCTGAAGAGATACTATATCTTCATTTAACAGCTCTTTTCTTTCCGTAATGGACACAGCTGAACCTGTAGGGACCTCAGGCTCTTCCGGCATCCGTCCTTTCCGGTTTGCCAGCTTAAAATATGCCGGTTTTACCTTTTTTATAAGCTCAATTATTTCATTGTTATTTTTCTCAAGCCTTTGGGAATCAAAGTTCACATTGGTAACCGTGGTAAATAATCCTTCCAGTACAGTTCTTTTTATTTGACCGCAATCAAGATCCAGGCCGCAGCAATTGTCCATTTGCATAATTTCGTCCATATAAAACCCCAGTCCCTTGAGGTTATCCACTATGGAATCCTGTAAATTTGAGGCTTCCGGCTGCTTCCCGCATACTCCAACGGCAGAGCAACCTTCTCCCCTGGCTGTTTGTTCACATTGATAACAAAACATACTCATAATAATTTTCTCCTTTTCTAAACTAATTCTCCTGTGATTGATACTGTGTAATCCTTTAATATTATGGTTTTTCCTGACTGTAACATCGCTTCCTTGACTATCATTTCTACGCCCCCGCAGCATGGGACTTCCATATGAACTATGGACACTGAGTTTATATCCCGGGTTTTAAAAATATTTGCCAGTTTATCGATATATATATCCAAATCAGAATCAAGTTTTGGGCAAAACATTATCAATACTTTATCTTTAAGAAATTTCCCGTGAAAATTCGGGTATGCAAAGGCTGTGCAATCAGCGGCTATTACAATATCAGCATTTTTAAGGTAAGTTGCATTGGGGTTCATCAGCTTTAGTTGCACAGGCCAGTTATTAAGCTCGGATTGAAGGCTTGCAGGCGCTTTTTCCGACGAATTCCGGGTTTTATTTGTCCTTAAGTCTTTTTGCATTGTCCCGGGACATCCGCAGGGCAGGGGCTTATCCTCGTCAGGCTGCGGAATTTCCATATTATTTTGTTTTAAAAATTCAACTGCCTGATCATGAAACTTTTCTTCCCCATGGTCTTTCAGATGCTTAAGGTGCGCCTTAATAACATTTTTGCCGCCTTTTACCACGTTTTCCATTACCTTGAACTCGTCATAAGGCTCGGCTTCCCGCTCTTCTACAGTCATTGCGTTAACCGGACAGGTCTTTATGCACGCCCCAAGCCCGTCACAAAACAAGTCGCTTACCAGCCTTACCTTCCCGTCAATCAATTGCAAAGCTCCTTCCGGGCAGTCAGGAATACAAGCCCCACAGCCTGTACATTTTTCCTCATCAATTTTTATAATCTTTCTTTTCATCGTGTACTCCTTTTTATTAAGTATAATGGTACCGTTATTCCAATTAATTTTGAAAAAAATTTAGCTAATTTTAAATTTTTGTGCTCCCGGAAAAATTAAACCGCCTTTTTCTCTTGCCCGGAAGAATCTTCCAGGAACGAGCTTAAGCGGGTATTTTTAAAATGTTCTTCCACCTGTTTGTTCACTGATCTGACGAGATTTCCAAGTATACATTCATGGGGCTCACAGGTGTTTCTGCCTAAAAGACATCCCGAGGGGTTAAACTTGCCGTCGATTGCCTCGTAAATATCCAGAAGTGTAATATCTTCCGGCCCGGCTGCAAGTTTAAATCCGCCGCGGTTTCCTTTAATAGATAAAACTAACCCGGATTTTACCAGTCTCTGCATAACTTTTGAAAGATGATTCGCTGAAACGCAAAGATTTTCAGCCATATATTTAACTGAAACCGGCTCATACTCGTTCCGGGCAAGAATAATCATCGAATGTAAGGCTAAAGAAGCCGCTTCTGAAATTTTTAATACCGAGTTCATTTTTACCTTTTTAATTATCTAACTGGTACCATAATACCAATTTAATAAATAAAAGTCAACTTTTCATTCGAGTTGAACAGGTTGACTTTTATCAAGTTATTAAGGAAGAAACAAAAAATTCTTATGTAAAATTTTCAAAAATATTCCTTATTAAATTTTTTCGGTCGGTCGCTCGACCGAAGGGAGGGAAGCGAGACC
>JANQIY010000147.1 GCA_028281965.1 Candidatus Gastranaerophilales bacterium | reverse complement strand
TAAAATGGTCCGGCTTTGCCGGTCATTTTAAAGCTCATTCATGCCAAAAAATTATAGAGAATCGAAAAGAGGCTCCGCCTCTTTTCCACCTATAGGGTGGCTGTGCGCGGCAGCAGGAGCTAACGCAGTAGCTCATTCATGGGTGGGTTTTGGCAAATGTTGCATACATGCAATTAGCAACTCGAGTTTATTGGAAAATATAAATTAAAAACCCTGTTTATTCTTAATTCTTTCCAAAAAATTCTTCATAATTTTGAAGTTTTTTAATTAACTCCTTATGTTTTCCTGAAAATTTAGCTCCTTTGGACTCAATCGCCATGACCAGGGCCTGAGGGAGGTTCATCGCTTCTCCTTTTGCCAGCTGGTCGAAATAGAAGCACTCATAATTATTAGGCACTCTTAATGACCAGTTTTGGTCACCTGAAGTCCCGGGCTGGTTATAACGCTGGTTCATGCCGAAAAAGTCAGCAAAAAAGACCTGGATATTCTCGGCGGAACTTGCAAACAATTCCGCAAACTTGGCGGTAATAAACTTGCTTCTATTTTTAACAAGTTCCTGCTTAAATTCTTCCATACTTGAAGGTTTTAAGTCTTCCGCAAGATTCTCGGCATGTTGCCATACTTTGTTTTGAGAATAAACTTCATCAACCCAGCTGACCAACGGGGCATTATCGTGACTCCCGATCATTACCCAGTGAATATGCCCGGTGTTTTTTACCCGGTAAGGATGGTTTTCAACTTCCGGGTCTACGAATTCCGTCACTCTTAATCCGCTTAATTCAAGCTTATCCATAACTTCCAACACCGGATTGGTTACTGTTCCCAGATCTTCACAAATTATAGACTCTTTGTCGATCCCTTTTTCAGCGGCTGACTGAATAACGATTTTTTCCAGAACCCTGGCATACTGTTTTACCTGGTCATCGCTCAGGTTGGTGATCCTGTGTTCGTTGTCACAGCTGACTTCATGGTTAAGGGTTTCCTCAGAGGGAATTGCGTACTTTCCGAGTTCTTCATGTTCAGGCGATGAATATAGTCTTGCCGCACCTTCTTTCGGTTTTGGAAGATGATTTTTTTTGTAGATATAAGGGTCTATAAGTCCGATAATATGGTCAATCCTTACTCCGCCGGGGTTTTCCTCAAACATTTTCTCGAACCTTGCTTTAAGGATTTTACCGCCGTCACCCAGGGTTCCGTCAGGGTTAAACACCTTATCAGGGTCCATTACCGGGAATCCCCAGGCCTGCCCGTCTTCAGAGAAAAAGTCCGGAGGGCATCCAAGATAGTAGTCTTCCATAAAATAATACTGGTTTGCCCAGAAATCACGGTCGGAAAAAGCTACCTGAGCGTCAGCAATAGTTTTCATTTCTTTTTTTTCAAGGTATTTCCTGGTATTTTGCTTTTGCATATAGGCTAAAAACTGCACAAACTGGTAAAATTGTATTTCTTCCCCGAATTTTTCCTTAATTTCCAGCATTCTCTGGTCAGCCTGCTCCTGTGTAAACTGGTGCCCGGGGCAATAAAGCTTTTTATCAAGCTCGTCATCCCAGATAGGCCAGTAATCATTTCCATGTTTTACCGACAACGCCTCATATATGGAATCTTTTTCCAGCCACAGACTGTTTCTTTCAACAAATTTTTCAAATTCTTTATTTAAAGACTTAACCTGCTTATCATTTTTTGTTTTATAAGTCCTGAAAGCTTCTCTTAAAGCCTTGTTATACTCTTTGTAAGAGTATTCATAAGCAGTGTAATTGTCTTGTGATGGATTGTTATTCGCAATTTTCTGACAGGTTTCTTCAGTTAAAAGCTCGCCGAATTCTTTTGTTGCAAGCTGGAAAAGATCAATAAACAACGGGTTATTGGAAAATAACGTTGCTGTATAAGGAGATGAGTCTACTGCTTTAGTTTTTCCGTCAGGCCCAAGCTGAAGTCCGTTGAATCCCATGTTATTTGCAAATTCAATAAACTCTTTAGCGGCATCAGAATTGTATGTCCCAAATCCGGTATCCTTATTTTTCCTGGAAGGAAAGCTTGCGCCGTGGATAATCATATAAAAATTCTTTTTATTCAGGACTTTTAGAGCTTCCTGAATTGTTTTTTTAAAGTCATTCTTGTGTTTTTCACTAAATTTCTTACACATACAAGTCTTGTTCATAGTCCTGACGATTCCTCCAGATTTTTTCTCCTTTAGTAATAAATTTTATTATATTATAAATAAACATTACAAAAACCATGTTCGGCAAATAGTAAATCCGGTTAGGCAGAGAAGGAAAATGAAAGCGGCAGTCCTGACAGAGCAGGGAAAAATTAAGATAGACGAAAATTATCCAGCGCCAATCCCTGAAGATGGCGAAATTCTGGTAAAAGTTGCCGCCTGCGGGGTTTGCCATACTGACCTGCATTATATCGACCATGGCGTGCCTACTTTTAAAAAACCGCCCGTGATCCTCGGACATGAAGCCGCGGGGATTGTGGATTCCAGCGGTAAGACCTTTAAAAAAGGAGACAGGGTATTACTGCCTCCGGTATTTACCTGCGGGAAATGCAGGTTTTGCCTTTCAGGACGGGAGAATATTTGCCAGAATATGGTTATGCTCGGCAATTCCATTGACGGGGCGTTTGCCGAGTTTATAAAAGTCCCTGAAAAAGATGTAATCCCCCTGCCCGATGAGATTCCGCTTGAAGAAGGGTGTATCATAGCTGATGCCTTATCTACTCCTTATCATGCCGTTTTTAACCGGGCAAAGGTTCAGCCCAAAGAGAGGGTTATAGTGTTTGGCTGCGGCGGGGTAGGGATTAACGTGGTTCAGATGGCGGTTCTTGCAGGAGCGGAGGTTATCGCATGTGATATAGACAATAAAAAACTCATGCTGGCAAGAGAATTTGGCGCTTCTTTAGTAGTAAATCCTTCTGAAATTGCCTTTAAAGACTTTTTAAAACAAAATGGGGGGCCGGTAGAGGTTGCTTTTGAGGTCATAGGCCAGCCGGATACCATTGAATCCGCGTTTAAATCCCTTGCAAAAGCTGGAAGGTTATGCATTGTAGGCTACACTAATCAAAATATAACCATAAACCCGGCTAAAATCATGTTTTTTGAGCAGGAAATATTTGGCTCTATAGGTTGCAGACCGGTAGATTTTCCTAAAATCCTTGACCTGGTAAGTGATAAAAAAATTAACCTTGATAAACTCATATCTAATAAGTATAAACTTGAGGATATAAACCTGGCTTTTGATGAATTAAGGGAGTCAAAAGTTCTCAGAAATATAATTATACCGGCTAAAAATTAGTACATAGTTAATTTTGTAGGACTAATTTTATTTAACAAAGCACTACCGTAAAATTCTCTCTAAAACCAGAGGTTGTGTGATTTTTGAAAATTCTACCGCTTTTTTTATAACGTCCCTGAAAAGGTTAAACTTTATTCTTAAAATGATTGGTAAGTCTGTATAATGTCTTGGATTTATCGTATTTATCCAGCTTTACATTGACTATTGAAAAACTATCCGTGTTGTTTTTTACTTCAACAAGGACTTTTTCCAGGTCTTCTTCTGTTTTTACAACATATCCCTTGCCTGTACCCAGGATTTCCGGCCAGCTTTCGTAATTCCAGTTGTAAATATCGTTATAAGGACCGTCTTTTAAGAATCTCTGGGTTGTATAACCATGGTTATTCATAATAAAAATGATTGGATTAAGCCCAAAACTTGCGATAGCAGATAACTCATGGCCTGTCATCTGGAAAGCCCCGTCTCCTACAATCACTATAGGCCTTGATTCCGGGTTTGCAATCTGCACCCCGAGAGCTGCAGGGACTGCGTATCCCATTGAAGTATAGTATGCAGGCCCTAAATAGCAGGAGTTTTTAGGAATTTTTAAATCAACGGAACCAAACAGGCTGTCTCCCACATCGCATATTACAGAAGTATTTTCCGGGATGAATTCATCCAGCCTTTCAAAAAACCGTGTTATGGTAATAGGAGTCTCTTTTTTAGGCGAATATGGCTTGCTTTCGGATTTTATAACACAGGCCCGTTTTTTATATTCCTCAAGAAGGGCTGAAAACCTCTTAATGTACTCTGCAAGGTCAATTCCTTTATAATAATGATGTTTTATACAGAGCTCATCAGCTGTTGCGTAAATTGTTTTTGAGATATCCAGCTGTGCAGTGCCGAGGTTTGTATCTGTCATCAACGCCCCGAGGATAATTGTGCAATCGCTGTTATCCATAAGTTCCTGAACTTTTTCATCCCCGATTTTACCCATATAAACCCCTGAAAACTGCGGATGTGACTCATCTATAATCGATTTGCCAAGGATGGTTGTCACATAAGGATAACCCGACTTACCAAGCAGTTCCGTGAATTCCGATTCGAGTCCGTATCTTCTTATTTCCACACCTCCTATTATTACGGGGTTTTTGGCATTTTTTACCATTTCCGCGGACTCGCTCAGTGCCTCTTCAAGCACAGCGGGTTTCGGCGAGCAAAGAGCTTCCTGCCTGGGAGGCGATACCAGGCATTTCTCATGCACCATATCCCTCGGGATTTCTATATAAACAGGTCTTTTATGGTTAAGACAGTCCTTAATTACCCTATCTATTTCAAAAGAAGCGTTATGAGGATCGCTTAATCTTGTCTGAGAAACAGTTACCTCCTTAAAAATGTTCAGCTGGGAGTCATGATCCCTGACAGAATGGTGTAAAAGGTAGTCGCTGTCATATTCGCATATACCGGGAGAACCACTGATTACTACCAGCGGGGCTTTTTCCGCATAAGCGCCCGCTACGGCGTTTACCGTGTTTAAACCGCCTACACAATATGTTACACATAAAGCCCCTATTCCGTTGAGCCTTGAATATGCGTCCGCCGCAAATGCCGCTCCCTGTTCGGTGCAGGGGACTACGGTTTTAATTTCGCTTTTTTTTATTTCACTGAAAAAATTTATTACATAATCTCCGGGAATACCAAATATATGATTGATTCCGGCTTCTTTTAATTTTTTTAGCAGGTAGTTGCTTATAGTTGTTGTAGACCCGGGTGAAAGATTCTCCATTATTAATACTCTCCAGGTTTTATCACTCTTAATTAAAATAGCATTAGTATAAAGATATTTACAGTAACTAATCAGGTCAGTTATGAAAATTTTAAAAAATTTTTTAAAAGTTATTTAACCCCAATGACGGGTTACTTGCCTGTTGAGCCGAAGCCGCCTGCGGCTCTGGCTGTAGTCCCGACTTTTTCCACCACTTCTATCTCAACTTTTTGCACGGGAGAAACTATCATCTGTGCAATCCTCTCTCCCGGCCGGATTTCATACGGTGTATCTGATAGGTTTATTACAGGCACGCATACCTCACCCCTGTAATCTTCATCGATAGTACCAACACAGTTAACCAGCGTTATCCCATGTTTTATGGATAACCCTGAGCGTGGTCTTACCTGCGCTTCATAACCTTTTGGAAGCTCAATGACAATTCCTGTAGGAATAAGTTTCCTTTCAAACGGCTTAATCCTTATAGAATCTTCTATTCCAGCTGTAAGATCCATTCCCGCCGATCCCTCAGTAGCATAGTAGGGAAGTTTTTTGTTGTTAGCAAGCTTTTCTATTTTTAGTCTTATTTTTGAATGCATTTTCTTTTCCTTTGTGAGACCTATACCAAAATGAGTTAGTTTCCAATAATGATTACTCATTGAAATCGTTATAACATTTCCTTTTATTAATTTTAATTTTATTTTCCTTAGTATATAATATAAAATAAAGTTTTAGAAATTTGATTTTTAAAAACCAGCCGGGAGATTATTGAGTTGATACAGCTTACCGACAAGCAGATAGCTAAATTATATGAATTTATAAGCGAAGTTCCTCCTTCAGATATTACGGAAAATGAAATTTCACGCGTACTTGTGGAAATTGAGAAAAAATTTACTCCGTTTTACTGGCAGCAACAAAAAGTTGATGATTTTAACCTGGAAAATAACAGAAATATCCTGGTTATTGACGACCTGGAAGTTTCCCTGTTTCAGTTGACAAAACTGCTTTCAAAGTCGGGATATAACTCCTTCATCGCCAGGAGCCGCGAAGAGGCCAGGGATTCCTTAAAAAAACACGATTATGACTATATTTTCCTGGATTTATTCCTTCCCAACCCCGAGGATGGGATTGGTTTGCTTGAAGAAATAAAAACATGTCAAAAAAATAAGGATAATAATACAAGAATTATTGTTATTTCAGGCTCTGACGATAAAAATTTAATAAATGAGTGCTTTGTTAAAGGAGCTGATGACTTTATTTGCAAAACTGAAGAATGGCATAAGAGCGTTCTGGAAAAACTTAGAAGTTTTGATGAGATTAAAAGGGGACCGGCTCCTGAGATAAAAACCGTTATTGAAGACGAAGAAAATAAGATTGCTTCTATAACGGTTAAAAATATCTTTAAAACCGGAGTTATTGACGACCTGAAAAGAGAAGCTGTTAATCTTTCTTTATCCGGCTACAGCAAGATTATTCTTGATTTGAAAAACGTAAATGCCACCAGTATTGAGGTTTTAAATGTAATTGTCTTTATTTTTAAAAATTGTAATAACCAACATGGCACTTTAAAACTCTGCAATGTAAGCAATGTTATAAATGAATCCCTGATCAATGTTTTCCTGGATGGGGTTATTCCGGTTTTTACAGATAAAGATGCGGCGTTAAAGGATTTTTACAGTACAGTCAAGAGTAGGAGTTCGTTTAATTAAAAAGTAACTACTCAGCCCTCCCCCTCTAAAAATTTTTTTAAATTACTTGAGTTGCTAATTAACTCGAATCTCTAATTGCATACATGCAATTAGCAACTCGAGTTAAATTGTATTAAAAACTTGAAAAGTAAATTATTTACGCAAGAGAGTATAGCTGAAAATTTGAAATTTCCCCGCAAATCCTCTATTTTTATAATATGAATTATAAATTTGATAAACATAAACTGTTTTTACTGTTGATTGTTGTAGTTGGCGCCGGTTTCAGGTTTTACAACCTCGATAAAGGAGGGCTCTGGTATGATGAAATCGGCACGTTTAGCGTCGCAAAAGAAAGCTTTCCCTTTGGCATAATCAATACCCTTTATCATAATGACGTTCATTGCCCATTATTTTACTTTTTCCTGCATTTTTGGATGAAAATTTTTGGAGAGCAGGAACTTGTCCTCAGGTTTTTCTCGGCTATACTCGGCACTGCAAATATAATCGTATTCTATCTTGCTGGAAAAGCTTTAAAATCAAGGACTACCGGAATTATAACAGCATTACTTGCTATGATAAGTCCGCTTTTAATATATTTTTCCCAGGAAGTCAGGTTTTATCCGCTTATTTTGCTTTTAATGACGTCCTCTCTTTTGTTTTTAATAAGGTTTACCAGCAAGCCAAATACTAAAAACCTTATAGGACTGGGAATTTCTAATCTTGGGATTATGTATTCCTACACTATAGGGTTAGTCTTTGTTTTTTTTGAAGCATTAATCTACGCCGGCTTCCTGATTATAAAAAATTATCAGGAAAACACTTTAAGCAATCGGGAAAATATAAAAAAGTTTTTGATATCGCAGGCTATATGTGTAATTTTATTTGTTCCTTACCTCCCAATGCTTTTTCACCATCTGGAAGTGTCGGCTAATTCTTTCCTGAACTTCTTTGACTGGGGGAGATTCAAAGTTATAGACATCTTCACTGCCGTGCAAAACTGGTTTTCTCCCTATATGTTCGTATATAAACACAATTATATGGACACTCATAAGGATTTTACAGAAATTTTTGGATTTAAAACGTATCTTGTTTTATTCTTTTTGATTGCTGTAATTCCAATGATCATATACATTACAGCTATTGTAAGAGCGATTTTCAGAAATAAGCCGGTGTTAGTTTTATTTTTAATATTCATGTCCTTTTTCAGCTTTGAAATCCTGATGGCAGTAAACGAAAGGTTCATACTGCACGGAAAATACACGGTCCTGAACCTCCCTTTAATCATCATAATTGCAGGATATGGGTTTTCTGAAATAAAGGTTAAAAAGCCGCTTCTTTCATACATAACTGTTTTAAGCATACTTTATTATCTCTTTATTCCATTTTCCGCTCCGCACTTAAAACGCAGCACTGCTTATAAAAAAATTCAAAAAACTTTTCATGGATACAACCTTACAAAACAGGATAAAATAATCCTTACCCACGGCTCACGTTATGTGAAAAGTTATTTTCCGGAATTTACTTCCATGGTTTTTCCGATTGACCTTGAATATGTTTATTTTTACAGACAAAATGAACTTCTTTACCAAATATTTGATAAAGATTTCATAGACAGCGTTAATAAAAAAAATTCCCGGATAAAATTTAAAAACTTCTTAAGTACGGAAGAACCCTCTAAAAAGTTTGAAAATTACCTGAAAAATGAGTTAATAAACCAAATGCAACCGGGTGAAAGACTTGCAATCTATGTAAACAGGATGACTGGAAAATATAAAACTGATGAACTCAAGCAACTGGTGAAAAACGAGAGGGAATATAAGGAAAAATCGCTTGCCAGGATGCTTATTTCCAAATCCTCAAACGACATTATAAAAACCTGCAAAAAATACCTGAAAACTATAGATGTCCAAAAAACCCCGGGTAAGGAAATCTACCTTTTCCGAAAACAAAACTTAAATAACCTCAATCTCTAATTAGCCAAAAGCCAGGATATGACTGAGCAATATTTGCCAAAAAATTATAGAGAATCGAAAAGAGGCGGAGCCTCTTTTCCACCTTTAGGGTGGCTGTGGGTGGGTTTTGGCAAATATTGCATGTATGCAATTAGAGATTCGAGTTAAATAACTAAAATTACCCGTTTTTATAAACAAGTTTATATATAGAATTAAAAATCAAAGTTAATAAAATGTAATAAATAAAAAAAACAGGGCAACTATTTTTATTCACAGTTTTTAAACTTATAAGTGAAATTTTTATCAAACATAAAAATAATAAACCCGGGAAACTACAAAATATAATGATAAACCTGCAATTAAGACCAGAATTTAATTCTTTTACCCCCTCTAACTCCGGCGCTACCCGAAAATCCGGAGTATTGCCGCATAGCGGGATTTCAGATACCGTTTCTTTTTCATCTTCGCTGACTGATAAAAATATAGCCGGAAAACTCAAGGAAATCGGAGATAGACACGCCAACAACAAGAGCTATAACAAGGCAATTTTTTACTATAAAAGGGCTATAGACAGAAGCCCCGAATTTACACAGCTCTATTATAACCTTGCGCGTGTATATAAGCAAAAAGGCCAGACAGGTCTATGTATAGAAACCTACGAAGATCTTTTAAAAGTAAAACCTGATGAAATTGAAGCTCAAACTCTTATCGGGGAATGTCATAGAGAGCTGGGAAATTTTGAGCAGGCAAAAGCCGCATACGAAAAAGCCATAGAAATTGAACCCAAGTACGATTTTGCAAGAAGATCTCTTCAAAAGCTTGAAAACACGATGCTTGCTGAAACCAACCCCGTAAAAGCGAATGAAATAAAGCAGCAGGTATCCAAAAGCAACCTTAAAAAAGCGCTTCAACTGGTAAATGACCATACTCCACCTAGTCTTATAAGAGGAATTCAGTCTGTTGATATCACTTTTGACGAAACAGATTCTTTATCAGGACATAAAAACATAGCTCAGTATGAAAACCATAACAGGCGAATTGTAATTACAAGTGATTATATCTGGGCAGCTCCGGAAATTACAGCCGCATATATAATACATGAAGCTGTTCATGCAAAGGATAAAGACGGTTTAACCTCGATAAGGGAAGAACAGGATGCCTACATTGAATCAATCGAATTCTGGCTGGCTCATAATAATGGGATAAAAGACCCGGAACTTGATTATGCCTCAGGCTTATACAGGGAAAACCCAAATAAACTCAGGGAAAAAGTTGCCCAGACCTATAGAAGCAGGGACGCGTCAATTCCCGAGTATTCACCAAACCATATCCCACCTGAAGAACAAGGCTTCTTATCAAAATTAAAAATGTATTTTTTCTCGGTTAGAGACAGCTACAGCAGCAGCCAGTCCGTAAACTAATGTTTTGATTCATTAATTTTAAAATATGAGGGTGTAATCCTGCTTAATAATTTTTTTTGATGTAATAAAAGAGATAGAAATTTGTTATTATTAAAAACATATGAAAAAACTTTTTAATAATATTAAATGAGTTCCAGAATTTTAGTTATTTTGTGTTTAATGATTTCCAGCGGGTGTTTTGCGAGGGAATCCATTTTTACATGCGAATCTAATCCGCCTATAGAGCTTAATTTTCCTGTTTCCTGCCAGTTGGAAGAAAATTGTTGGCTGATAAACTATCCTGATCTTGATTCAAGCGAAAAGGCAAAAGATTATAAAGGTAAAAATATCACTTATAACGGTAATAAAGGAATAGATATTGCTGTAAAGACCTATTTGGAGCTAAAAAACGGGATATCGGTCCTGGCATCGCAGGATGGTAAAGTTGTGGACGTTAGAAATAACATTGAGGACAATTATCCATTCGGGCCAAAAAATGACGATGTTAAACCGCCGTTTTGCGGGAACTTTGTTGTGATTGAGCATAATCACGGCTGGAAAACAGCTTATTGTCACCTTAAAAAAGATAGTATAACTGTTAAACCGGGAGATTTCACCTCAAAAGGGAAAAAGGTTGCAGAAGTGGGTTTATCCGGCCAAACTGAATTTCCTCACCTTTATTTTGCGGTTTTTCAAGATGAAAAATATTTTGATCCCTTTTCCGGGAAAGAATTGGGCGCTGAAAACCCAAAAAGTGAATATAGGCCGTTTTGGAACCCTATTACCCGGGAAAAGCTGGAATACAGAGATGTTATTCTGGTCAATACAGGGGTTTCCATAGAAGATCCTACTCTCTACAGCATAAGACAGGGCAAATATAAAGATATTGAAATAATGCAGGATGAACCTGAAATATTCATCTGGGCACATGGGTTTCATTTCGAAAAAAACGATCTTATTAAAATTACTTTGCGAAGTCCCCGGCAAAAAACAGTTATGGAGGACTATATTAAGGTAAATTCCGGTAAAATGGAAGATATTGTATCCTTTAAGGTAGAAAAAGAAGATAAAACCTGGGTTCCGGGTTTTTACACAGTGAAAATAAATTATTTAAAACCTGACTTAAAGCTGCTATATACTTATGATTTCAATTTTGAAATAAAATCCCCGCCCGAACCTGTTGATGAAGAAAAAGAAGCCAGGGAAAAACTGCTTAAAAAACTTAAGCTGCAAAGAAGAAAAGTTATAATTTTCCATAAACTTAAACAGGATGATAAGCTTCCTGATACATATAAGGAAAATAAGTTTGAGTATGGGAAGTAAAAAGTTTAAATCACAGAATTACCTTTTTAGATGCCTATCCGGTTCATTTAAAGTTTTAATCATTAAAATTAAATAAAATTATAAATAAAATATAAAAAATATAAGTTAAAATGGTTAGGTATTTTTTTAAAAAAGGAGAAAATTTATGGCAAAAGTTGTTACATACACAGTTGATTATTGTCCTTACTGCATGAAAGCAAAAAAGCTTTTAAATGAAAAAGGCATTGAGTTTGAAGATCATGACATAACTGCAAATGAAGTTGAAGAAAGAAAAAAACTTGGTGAAATGATTGGAAATTCCGGCAGAACAACTGTTCCTCAGATTTTTATCAATGATAAGCATATTGGAGGCTATTCAGACCTTAAAATGCTTAATGAATCAGGAAAACTTGATGAGATGCTGAAGGAACCTGCTGTTTAACTTAAGCTACAGGTAAAATCAACCTGGAACGGGCAGGCGGTACTAAGCCTTTCAGTTATTTAACCCGAATGACGGGTTAGCTAAAAACCAGTTATAGATCGGTATAATTTTCTGAATTTTTTCTTATCTCCCGACACCATGTTGATAGCTTCCGAAATGTCATTCCGAGGAGGGCGGGCGAAAAAGTGAGAATGTAAGCAGATAATTGTTATTCGCCCGACGTGGGAATCTGAGCAACGTCGCATTAAGCTATAGCTATAAATTTTAAGCTTTAAACGGGGTTCCACAGATTGCCACGGGCTCACAAATTGTCATTGAGCCCTCGCAATGACAATTTGGGTGTTATCAACTCAATTTCGAGAGACAAGGGGATTTT
>JANQIY010000146.1 GCA_028281965.1 Candidatus Gastranaerophilales bacterium | reverse complement strand
AAAATCCCCTTGTCTCTCGAAATTGAGTTGATAACACCCAAATTGTCATTGCGAGGGCTCAATGACAATTTGTGAGCCCGTGGCAATCTGTGGAACCCCTTTCAAAGCTTAAAATAGCTATAGCTTAATGCGACGTTACTCAGATTTCCTTGCAAAGCTGGAGTGAAAAAACGGAAACGATTTAGTTTTCGTTTTTGTAACTCATTCCCATGTCGGGTGAATAACAATTACCTGCTTACATTCTCCGCTCGCCCTCCTCGGAATGACATCTCGGGAGCTATCAACATGGTGTCGGCAGACAAGGAAAAATTCAGAAAATTATATTAAGCTAAGGACAGCGGAAAAAATTCTTAGCTGCCGCCTTTGCGCCGCCGAAGAATTTTTGTAGTCTGCTTCAGGCTATGATTGATTTTTAGCTAACCCGTCATTGGAGTTATTTAGTCTTCTTTAAAAATATTTTCAACTTTTGGTTTATTAAGTCCAAATATCTTTAAGATAAAATTCTTAATTTTTGCAAAAAATTCTCGTATGGAATCAAAAAACGTGGAGAATTCATTTTCCATGCCTTCTTCAGGGGTTTTCGAGGAATTGGAACTGCTTAGATTGACTTCATCAACATCCCCTCCCTTGAGGGCTTCTTTATCTTGATTTCGTTTGTTGAAATAGCCGGTATTTGATTTTGAACCGCCGTCATTTGCAAGGTTAATAGACGCATTAACCTTATTTGTGCTTGATGGTGGAATAGGTAGAAAATCCATTTTAACTTATACCTCTTTTTATTTTTTTTAAACAGGTATAATTTCTATACTTATTAAAATTATTATACACTATAAAACTGCCTTTAGCTATATTATAAGCGGAAATAGCCAATAAAAAAATCCTGTAAAGCTGACAGGACAACCTGAAAAATATATTTATAAAGATGTTTTGGCTATTTGTTTTTTACAAAAATTAATGTTAACTTTTGTAAAAAATTTTTGTAGTATATGAATAAAAAGTAGAAATTTAATTCAGCTTTATTAGAATGCATAAATAACAGTCTCTGAATTAGAATTCTGCAAAATCAAGATAGAGCAGGACAAAGATTTGGATTTAATCAGTCCAAAAAGCTTAAGATTAATTTTAAAGACCCTCTCGACTATTCAGGAAATTAAAACCGGAGAGGGGAATTCTGTCAGGCCAAACCAGGTTCCGGCAAGCAAGCTGCCGGCCAGGCCCGTGAATTCCCATATTAAAAGTGATGCGCAAGCGCAAATGAGAGCTCAAACGCTTAACAGAACTGAGCAATCCGCTTTTATGAAGGAACTTTTAAACCTTCCTCAGGATATGAAAGGTCTTATAGCTCAATTAGCGGGCAAAAGCGCAAAAAATACCGCTTCACAGACGATTATGCAGTTATTACAGTCAATGCCCGTTAAAATTAGCCCGGAAGTAATACAACAACTCCTGGAAACTAATTCCAAAGAAGTTATAAATAAGCTAATCAAGCTTATCCAGCAAAGTCCTGGGAATACCCAGGGTTTTGAGCAGCTTAAACCTTTACTGGATTTGCTAAGCCAGTTAACGCCTTCCAGAACATCCTCTCCTCAGGAGGTTTTAACTTATCTTTTACTTTTATACCTGCCCTGGCTGCCTTTAATGGAAGAGCAAAAGATACAACTAAATTTTGAAAAGAAAAAATCAGCTGAAGACGAGGATGAAAAAGTGGCTATGGTAATTTATATCACCACTGTTAATCTTGGAAGGTTCAAGGTAACCATTTACCTGGATAATAAAAAAACAAATCCCGATATTCTTATTGAACATATATCTGAAAATCCTGAAAATAAAACTGACAAAGAAAATACCGGCAAAAAAGAAATTATGGGAAAAATCCTAAAAACCCTTAAAACAGAGCTGAAAGAAGAAAACATAACTGCAAAAACAGCAATTTCTGAAACTACCCAGGAAAATTTCCAAAAATCAGAGGAAAGGAATGTTACGGTGACTGAAATAAACGATGTTTCCCCTGTGGTTTTGCTTACAGCGCAGAAAGTTGCCCGGATAATCCTTGAAATTGACGAAAAAATCTGTCTCGTCGAAAAAAGAAAGCAAGACCTGCATCAGGAATAATTTACGCAAAATTTGCAACTTTAATTTTTATATGTAGTACACTGACACATTAGTTTTATTGAATTACCTGTAATTACAGATTTGTCACCCCGTGCTTGACACGGGGTCTAAGTAACTTCGCTATAATACTGAT
>JANQIY010000069.1 GCA_028281965.1 Candidatus Gastranaerophilales bacterium | reverse complement strand
GCCTCTTTTCGATTCTCTATAATTTTTTGGCAAATGTTGCTCAGTCATATCCTGGCTTTTGACTAATTCGCGACTCAAGTTAATTAGAGATTGAGGTTTATTATCAAAGAAGATTTAGAGAAATTAAAGCAACAGGAGCCGGTATCAAAAGAATAAACCCCCGGCCGGGTGGGAATGAGTTACGCAAAACTTCCAAATTTTGATATAATTTAAAAAAAATTAAAAATAGAAAAGAAATTAAACATGATTGTAAGAGTAGTTTTTGCGTTGTTATTGTTCGTTTTTTCTTTTCAGCCTGCGTTTTCGCAGTCAGGAAAGGTTAAAAACGTAATTTTTTTCATAGGCGACGGGATGCATTTTGAACATGAAATCGCTGCCAGCAGGTATTTGACGGGAGAAAACACTGCTCTTGCCTGGCATGGGTTCCCGTATATGTCGTTTGTTTCAACATGGGACATAAATACCTATAATAAATATGCATTTGACCTGCAGCAAGAACCTTTCAGCTACAGCAAGTTTTTTCCTACAATAGGCTATGACCCCGACAGGGGAGGGTTAAAACCTTATCCCCTGCAAAAAGGAGTGGAAAAAGGATATTTCCTTGCCCGTCTTAAAAGCCCCATAAAAGATGATTATTCCGCTCTTGCAACCGATTCCGCCGCCGCGTCAACGGCTTTTGCCACGGGGATTAAAACTTCCTCGGGAAACCTCTCCTGGCTTCCGGGTGACCTTGAAAAAGGCGGGTTAAAAACCATTATGGAACTTGCAAGGGCACAGAAAGGTTCAGCAATAGGCGTTGTTACCACAGTTCCTTTTAATCATGCCACTCCTGCGGCTTTTGTGGCTCATAATATTTCCAGGAAAAACTACTACACCGGCAAAAATGACGATTTTAAAGGAATGGGCATAGCCGAGGAAATCCTGACAATAACCAGGCCCGAAGTAGTAATAGGCGGCGGGCACCCGGCTTATACAAAGCGGTTGTTGTTAAATAATAAAAATTACATGACAAAAGAGCTTTTTGAGAAAGTTGTCTTTTCCGGGGAGTATGTAATAGCCGAAAAAAAGGACGACCTGAAGGCCGCTGACAGTCTTTTAAAAGCCGCTCAGATATCTTCCTCCCGCGGGCTTAAATTGTTCGGTCTGTACGGCGGTCCCCGCGGCTGTATCAAGTATCCTGAACCCGTTCATGAATACAAAGCCCCTTTTATAAAAAAAGAAGAAAACGAACCGTCGCTTGCCGATATGGTTAACGCCGCTTTAACCGTGCTTTCCCGGGATAAAGACGGGTTTTTCCTTATGGCAGAGCAAGGTACCATCGACTGGGCAAATCATGAAAATGACTATAAGGGAATGATAGGAAACATGGTTGATCTTAACGCTGCAGTAGCTTCTGCCATAGAGTTTGTGGAAAGACCGGATGATAATATTGATTGGAGTAACACGCTTTTAATCGTTACATCAGACCATGCTAACAGCTATATGCGGATAAAAGGATCGGAAATCCTCTGCAAAGGATGTCTTCCAACTCAAATAAAATTCATGGGCAAATATTTTTACCCGGGAGATGAGGTGAAATACGGTACGCATAAACATACCAACGAACTTGTCAATCTTTACGTTATGGGGCAAAATACCCGGTTTTTTCAAGACGTAGAGAACTTATGGTATCCGGGGACAAATATTATCGATAATACCCATATTTTTGATGCTTTAATCAAAGCAATGGACATTAAATACGATAAAGGTGATTTTGTAGAGAAAAGACAATATGAATTGCCGGAGTTTCAGTATAAAAATTAAATTTTCATAAAAAAAACAGGGTTCAGGGAAAATATGTGTTTAAATAAAATTGTAATAGATGAGTCCTTTTAACGGTTTTCCGGCCGATAGGAATAAAATATCAAACCAACTTGCACTGTAGAGGCTGTTTTTAATTAAAAACAGCCTCCTTTTTTGTTTTTTGTCAATAAACAGCCGCATAATCAATTTTTAAAATATCAACCAAAATTATGATATATTAACTTTTTCATAAAGTTTTATTTTACGTTCCCGATATTAAAAACAGGAAGAGTACGCAGAGTATTCCTATCTTTATTTGAGGAAAATTTAATGTTAAGAGAAACCACTTACGAGGAAATCCCTGTTTTCTCCGGGGCTGACCTTCATCAAGTTCTCGACCTTGCGCAAAAATCCCATGAGGACTATTTAATCAGGGCAAATACCAGGGATCTCGATAGGGCGCTTGTTTACTACCTGGAAGCGATAAAGCTGAACCCCGGCCTGGCGGAGGTTCACTATAAACTTGCAAGTCTTCTGTGGGAAAAAGGGGAAATTGACCTTTTATCAGCTATAAAGCACTGCAAAAAGGCTGTTGAACTTGCTCCGCATTCGTCTAACGCCAGGCTGTACCTTGGGTATTTCCTGAGAGCCGCTGAAAGATATAAAGAAGCCGAAATTAACTTTGAAGAGGCAGTTTCGCTGGCAAAATTCAGGTCATCCCGCCCAAGGCTTGTGCTTGCCGCAACGATTACGGACAGGTTAAAAAAATCAGGGTTCAAAACCTTTGATTTTTTTAAAGCCGTTCACTTTTTTACAACCGGAATAGCCGCTTCAATATATGATATCGAGCTTCTGAAAATGGCTTATAAAAGTTTCTCGGGAAAAATTTCCATATTTAAATATAAACTTTGTGCTGAAAGCTGTAAATGCGTGAGAAACTACAAAAAAACAGTTGAACTGTATAAAAAAGCCGCCGTAAAAACAGGTAATAAGGAGCTTTTTTATTCCAAAATCGGCGATCTTTTCGTAGAGCTCCAGAATCCTCAAAAAGCGGTTGATTACTATCTCCAGCTTTTAAAAGAATGCCCGGATAACGCCGTAACGTGGGCAAAGCTTGCTGAAATTCTGCAAAACAACGATAAAAACAATATTAACGGAATAATAAAATGCTATAAAAACCTTGCAAAACTACAGCCCGACAACGCAAAAGTATTTTATGAACTGGGACATATATATTTAAGAAGTGAAAACAAATTTAATTCGATAAACGCGTTTAAACGGGCAATCGAAATTGAGCCCCAAAATGCCTTTTTCCATAACAGCCTTGCATATGCCCTTGTCCAGCTTAAGGACTACGATGGGGCGATTAATGAGTACCAGCAGGCTATAAGGCTTAATCCGGACTCTGAGTGGTCATCAATCGTCTCCCAGGCGCTCGGGGCGATTTATCACCAGGTAAAAGACAATATTGACGCCGCAATTGTATGCTATCAAACTTCAATCCTCCTTGATAAAAATAATTTTGATGCTTATATAGCTTTAGGAGAAGCTTATCAGGATAAAAACGACCTTGATAACGCCATAAACTGTTTTTGCAGCGCGATAAAACTGGATTCCGCCACCCCAAAGACTTACTGCAATTTAGGACTGCTGCTCTGGGATAAAGGTTATGTCGAGGAGTCCATAGTCGCCTATCAGAAGGCTGTTTCGCTCAGGCCTGACTATGCGATTGCGCTTAATAACCTTGGCGTAGTGTATTTGGATGGTTGTTGCAAGCCGGAAGAGGCTATAAATCATTTTGAATCGGCCGTTAAACACAGCCCAAACTATACTTTAGCTTATTATAACCTTGCAAGGGCCTACCAGGTTACGGAAGATAAAACCAGGGCCGCTGAATACTATCAGATGGCGCTGGATATAAACAACCTGACCGGGGATATGGACGGTGAAGAGATAGAAAACAGGATTTACAGCCTGTTTTCCACAGAATAAAAAGGGCTCTTGTCCAGGAACTTATTACCCCATGGAAAGAAGAAAAATAGCAGTAATAGGAGGAGGTCCGGCAGGGTTTACCGCGGCAGTAAGCGCCGCTGAAAATGCCGTGAGCCGGGAACTCCTGCAAATCGATATTTTTGAGAAATCCGTACCTTTAAAAACCATACTCTACACAGGTAACGGCAGATGTAACCTCTCCAATAACATATTCGACTACCGAGACCTTGCCGCAAATTATCCCAGGGGAGAAAAGTTCTTATATTCGGTGTTTTCAAGGTTCGGAGTAGCCGATACCCTTCAATGGATGGAGTCTGGAGGCCTTGAAACCTATGTCCAAAACGATAACAGGATTTTCCCAAAAACTGACCGGGCAGCTTCAGTAAGAACTTTTTTTCTTAAAAAAGCCGAAAAAAACGGGATAAATATCTTAAAACAGGGTGTAGAGGAAGTTTTAACAAAGAATAATAAATTTTTTGTTTCCGGCAGGGGGGCTTCTTTTGAATATGATGCTGTAATCCTCTGCACGGGAGGAAACAGGGATTCCGCCAGGGGCTATGAGATTGCCCGCAGGTCAGGGCATAAAATCACAGAGCTTAAACCCTCCCTGACTTCGCTTATAACCAGGGAAAAATGGGTTAAAAACCTTGCGGGAGTGTCAATAAAAAATGCTCAAATCCGAAGTTTTTTTAATAAAAAGAAAATAAGCGGTATAACAGGAGATTTTGTATTTACTCATAAGGGTCTTGCCGGTCCGGCAGTGTTTGATTCTTCTGCTTATTCTGCTTTTCTTAATTATTCCCCTGAAAACCCGCTTATATTAAGGATTAACTTCATTCCTTTAAAAGAAAAAGATGAAATCCATGAAAAACTGTCGACAGAAAGCGATAAATCAGCTTCAAATGCCTTAAAAAGTTTTATACCAAAGTCTTTAGCTATAGAAATACTGAAAAATAACGGCATAAACCCTGATAAAAAACTTTCCTCGCTTAATGCGCAAGAAATGGTTATAAACCTGTTGACCGGTATGGAATTAAGAGTTGTTTCCCCTGCCAAAGACGGGGAGATAGTTACAGCCGGGGGAGTTGAGCTTACGGACGTGGATTCCCGTACAATGGAGTCCAAACTCGTTAAAAACCTGTTTTTTTGCGGGGAAATCCTGAATATTGACGGGTTAACAGGCGGTTTTAACCTCCAGATGAGCTGGTCTACAGGTTATATTGCCGGTTTAAACTCCGTCTAATTCTTCCTGAACCAGCAGGCAGCCTTTTTCGTTATACTCGGCAACGCAATTTTTACCCATATTTTTAGCAAAATAAAGGGCTTTATCAGCAAATCTCATTAACTCTTCCTTGTCCTGGGAGTCTATTGGAAAATTTGAAATGCCTATGCTTATTGTAGGGCTGATTTCTAATCCTTCAGGCGTTTTTACCACGATTTCCGATATATTTTTTCTTAACCGTTCCGATATTTTTTTAGCATGTTTTTTGTGAGTTTCCGGGAGTATAAGCGCGAATTCCTCTCCTCCGTAACGACAGGGCATGTCAATTTTCCTGATGGTGCCCCTTATGACGTCAGCGATTTTTTTCAGGGCTTCATCACCAACCTGGTGGCCATAAGTGTCATTTATGGTCTTGAAATTGTCTATGTCCATCATTAATAATGAAATCGGGTGTTTATATCTTGTAGAGCGTTTAATTTCACAGTCAAAGAGATAGTCAAAATGGCGTCTTATAAAGAGTTTTGTAAGACTGTCTGTAATGGCAAGTTCATAAAGCTGCGCATTGCTTATTGCGATTGCGGCCTGGTTTGCCAGTGCTCCCATGAAGTCCAGGTCGTCCTGGTCAAAGAATTTTCCTTCTTTTTTATTTGAAATATTTATAACACCAATAGCTTCCTCTTTTACAACCAGGGGAAGGCAAATCATGGACTGAACCCTGGAAACTTCCGAGGGGAAAAACCGCGGATCGTTTTCTCCAAGGTTTGTGATAATCGCCTTTTTATTTGCGAAAGCGTCACCTGCAATCCCTTCGCCGACTTTAATCCTTGTACATTCCACCTGGCCATCGTTAATCTTCTTTTCAAACTCCTTATCCGGTAAACCATAGACAACTTTAACCGCTAAATCGTCTGTTTGCTGGTCATAGAGCATTAAAGAACCTCTTTCGGCTCCCAGTGTCTGAATTGCTTTGGCGAGAATTATCTGGATCAGTCTTTTCAAGTCGTCAATAAAGTTCATTGCCTGGCCAATATTGTAAAGAATTGATATGTTATGCAGCGTTTTTTGCAGGTAAATCAGATTTGCTTCTTTTTCTTTTTGTTTCCTGAACTTGTTTATTACGGGCGCGAAAAAAACTATTAAATTTTTTAGAAAAGTAAGATCATTCTCTGTAAAAGGTTCTTCTGTTTGTTTTTCTCCCAGGGTAATTATAGCGATAACTTTTCCCTGGAAAACAAAGGGCAATAAGACCTGGGCATTGAGGTCAAACAGGTCATACGTTTCAAAAAACGGGAGATGCATCCGTTCTCTATCCTGGTTAAAGAGGTTTACGGGACTGCCTTCGTTAATAATGTGCCATATTCCTTCACCCTGGTTCTGAAATTCAAAAGAATAAGGAGATTCTACGTTTTCATGAGAAATAATCCTGTAAAACTCTTCTTGCTCTACGAAAAAAGCAATATTTTTCAGGTTGAAATTATTATTAATAAACGCATTTAATTGAGCTGAAAGGGATTCCAGGTCAGATACAGCATTGGTAATGCTTGTAAATTCAAAAAGTTTATTAAGCATATCCAGCTCACTTTTTAACTGTGAGACCTGGCTTTTTAATTGACTATCCTGATTTATACCTGCCATAGACATTCTTTAATAAACTATAAAAATTAAATGTACATTGTTTTTATAATAAATTTAATTTGTTAAAAAGTCAAAATTAAAATCTTTGTCAGCAGCAAGATTTAATAAGAGCCTATCCATGAAATAAAAAAAATAAGCGAACAATGTCATACGAGGAGGGCAGGCAAATAAGCCTGGTTATTTGATATAAACGCTATTCTGCCCGACGTGGTAATCTATCCGGACGGGATTTCAGCCCTTATTCCCCTACATTTTTATAAATTGTTATATAAAATAGGAAGTTTTATATTTTTTAAAACCCCTAAAGTTATTTGGTAATGCTCAAGTACGAACTGATAAGTTGTAATTAATAATAAATAGCTCTGTAACAATCTCATGAAGTTTCTGAGATCTAGAGAATGATAGAGTGT
>JANQIY010000041.1 GCA_028281965.1 Candidatus Gastranaerophilales bacterium | reverse complement strand
TAAGGATTTTTGTAGTCTGCTTCTGTTAAGGACAGCGGAAAAAATTCTTCGGCGCCGCAAAGGCGGCGGCTAAGGATTTTTGTAGTCTGCTTCTAGCTGTGATTGATTTTTAGCTAACCCGTCATTCAAGTTAATTCATTATTCGGACTGAGCGATTGAGTGAAGCAAAACCAAAGAAAAATAGAGAGTGGATATCAGGAGAGTGTATTTTTGAAAAACAGAACTAAAAGACAGTTGTGAAATGATCTTTTTTTCCCATTATTACTGCAAATAAAGTATTGTGTACCAGATAAATTAAAAATTTCTTTAAATGTTTTTAAAAAAATTCCGATTTATTAAACAAAGGTTAATAGTGAAAATTAATAACAAATAGAGAAAATCTACAATTGAAGAGTTTAAGGAAGATATTAACAGTCGTTATTGCACTATTTATTTGTGTTTCTCCAGGTTATGCCTGGACAAAACATAAAATGGCAGGCCCTGTAAAGGGTAAAATTTCCTCGCCGTTCGGCAAAAGAGTAGACCCTTTTACCAGTAAATGGAAATTTCACTCCGGAATAGACATTGCTGCTCCCTCCAGCACACCTATTTACGCCGTGCAGGAAGGTAAAGTGATATTCAGCGGCTGGAAAGGCGCATATGGACGTTGTATTATAATCGAGCATAAATACCCGGACATCCCTAAAATTCCGCATATAATTACAAAGTACGCTCATAATTCAAAAAACATCGTTGAAAAAGGCGACTATGTTAAAAGAGGTCAGGTTATAGGGTATATAGGCTCTACCGGGCGATCTACAGGCCCTCACCTGCATTTTGAAGTGATTTACAAGGGAAATCCAATTAATCCTATGGATTACATAAAAAAATTACCCTCTTACCTTGATTATGTAGCTTATGTAAGAGAAAAAAGAAAGTATACTTCCTATTTGCCAAACTAAAAAATAAGAATTAAGAGCCTATCCAAGAAATAATTTATAGACAGAATCAGGAAAGAGCAAACACTTGTCATTGCGAGGCGGCGCTTCGCGCCGCCGTGGCAATCTGTCCAGTCAACATTATGGGCTTTCAGCCCATCC
>JANQIY010000039.1 GCA_028281965.1 Candidatus Gastranaerophilales bacterium | reverse complement strand
AGTTTTTATTAAAATTTTACCTCTTAAAAAAATAAAGCATATTTTTAGTATATGAAAAGCTTTCAAGTATTTAGTAATTTGAGTTTATTAAACTCGAGTTGCTAATTGCATAGTCATATCCTGGCTTTTGGCTAATTAGCAACTCAAGTTATTAAGAAAGGTTAAATTACATTTTTAATGTTATTATTTTTTGAAACGTATTTTGAAAAAAAAATACAAAAAAAAGAGGGATAATTTTTATTTTCGCGTTTTGTACATACAGAATTAAAATTAATAATCAGGCAGACTTTAAAAGAACTAAGCAAAGTTTAACAGGAGAAAATTATGAACTTTTCAGGAATTTCTAACTCAAAAATAGGTTTTTCAGGAATTTACGGCACTTTAACCAAAATTAAAGACGACGGCACTGAAGAAGAAATCAATATAATTCTTCCTGAAGATGATGCAAAATTACAAATTGACAAGACAAGCTGTGGGAGGAATGTAAAACTGGAGTTGCCTGAAATTGATGCTAACAACCAATCAATACCTCATCCCGAATTTGAGGAAGACGCCAGTTATAAAAATGTTCAAATTTACGAAGTAAATGGAAATAGCGCCTTAGTTATTAAAACAGGTTTAATCTATAATATTGAAACATTAAAAGATAATGCAATGTTAACATTAGGGCAACCTTTTGTAAAAGGTCTTAAAGCGCCAGCGGCAAGAATAAACAGAATTGAAGGAGAAAATGTTAAAATAAGGCTTCATAAAAATACAGTAGCTGTTATAAGTAACCCATCTACCGTAAACCTATTATCGTCAAGACTTCGCTATTATGATGATACTAATGACGGGTATGTTAAAGTTAAAGTGGATGCTAATTTTATAGCAAGAGGCTAAATTCCTCTATAACTTAACATCCGTATTGAATACCCAGCTTATCAGCGATGGCTTTATCCGTAGAGACCAGAGCATCAGAGCGTCCTACCGGTAAAGAGCTGTTTCCTATAGGCGCAAGAATCTTTTTAACCTCGCTATCCAGCGCTAAGAAATAATTAACAACGTTTTGAGCGACTTTATCAACGTCAAGCCTTCTGGTAAGAACGGGATTCTGGGTGCAGATCCCCACCGGACAGAGCCCTGTGTTACATGCGTTACATTTACCATTGTCATTGCCCACGCAGCCCGCAAGCTGGAGCATGAGTTTTCCTGTGAATATCCCGTTTGCGCCAAGGCAGGTCATTTTAATAGTATCAGCAGCAAGATTTCCGGTCATGCCAAGACCTCCTCCTGCCCACAGCGGAATCTGTCCCTGTTTTCCCTGGTGTACCGCTGCATTATAGCAATCCCTGAGCTTTGAAACTATCGGGTGCCCGGTATGGTCAAGCGAAACTTCATGAGCGGCGCCTGTTCCGCCAAGTACGCCATCGAGGAAAAACCCGCCGACTATGTTATATGGATCCCTTAGAAGGTTATTGTATACTGAAACGCTTGTTGCGCTTGCTGAAACCTTGATTGCAACCGGAACCCTGAACTTAAACGCCGCATTAAAGGAAAGAAACATCTTTTGCACGCTTTCCTCAATGGAATATAGCCCCTGATGGTTCGGCGGGCTCAAGAGGTCAGCTTTTGGGACTCCACGGATTTCCTGGATATGGCGGGCAACTTTCTTTGCCTGCAAAAGTCCTCCATCCCCGGGTTTTGCGCCCTGGCCTATTTTTATCAGCACTCCTGCCGGGTCTTCCTGCATATCAGGCATGGCTGCAACTATCCTGTTCCAGCCAAAATGCCCCGATGCTATCTGTAAAATCGAATATTTCAGGTATTTTGACTTTAAAAGCCTCAGCGGCATACCCCCTTCACCGGAGCACATCCTTACGGGAATTCCTGCCTGCTCGTTAAGATATGCTGTTGCAATAGATAAAGCTTCCCACATCCTGCATGAAAGCGCGCCTATCGACATATCGCCGATAATTACCGGGTAAATCCACCTTACGGGAGGTGTTTTAGTTGATATTTCAATTTTTCCGTCGTTTATTTCAAAAGGCAGTTTTTCCGGCGGCAATACTCTTCCCAGCGGTGCAAGCATATCAAAAGTGTGTCTCTGGGCATCAAGCGACGGGTCTGTCATCTGGGATATCCTGCCTACCACAATCTTATCAAGGACTCTATCCCCAAAATTAAGGTTGGATCTGCCTCCCCTGGTGTATGAACTGCCCGTATAGCCCCTGATCTTCATTGCAAACTTGTTATCAGGATTCCTTACAGGCTTTATAGCCTCATTTGGGCATACTTTTTCGCAAATTCCACAACCCCGGCAATAGTTTGACGTGTTTACCACCTGCTTAATTATTGGCATTGTTTCAAATTTTACGTTAGGTGTAGGTGTTAACCCTTCACTTGTGACTTTTCGCCTTTTTTCAACCCCGGCTTCTATTGCGTTAAAAGGGCATGCTGCCACGCATTTTCCGCAAAAAGTGCATCTGTGAGTATCGTATTCTATCTGCCAGAATAAATCGTCTCTGGAAAGCTCATTTACTTTTACTGTTGCCATTGCTCGACCTTTAAATCATTGTTTATAACTACTGTTTCTCTCTCATGCGGGTAAATATCCTGTTCCCAGTCTCTTTCGGGAAGAATTTCGTTTATGCCGGTAACTTCTGAGGTTATAACCACTGTTTCATCCGTTCCGCCAACTACTACAGGTCTTAATTTCTTGGAATCACAGCAGGTAAACATTGTTCCATCCGGAAGAACACCGATAATTGTATTTGGCCCATTGATTTCAAGATGCGCAAGCGATTCCTTTATTTTTAAAAGAATATCCCTATCTTCCCTTTTCACAATGTTTTCGTACGGTAAGGGGGTAATTGTATGCTTATAGTAAGGTAATGGCCATTTTAAAATCTTGCTTAAGTAGTGAAGAGTGTATAAAAAGCATTGCGAATCCGACTCAAAGCCCAGGTAACCTTTGTAAAGGTTCTTCTGGAAAAGCTTGTTTTTCTCAAAGAAAGTGTTTTCGCCATTTACCAGCGCTGTATATCCCTGAAGGAAAAATGGGTGCGCCGCATATCTTACTATGTCATAATTCGTATTTTGCCTGCATTGGGCCGTTATATTTTTTGCCGTAAAATAGCTGTTTTCTTCCCAGAGTCCAAAATAAACACCTATATCCCTTGGGTCTCCGATTTCTTTTAGGGTTAAAACATCCGGCCAAAAGGAATATACAAAACCTTTTTCTTCTTTTTCAAGGGCTTTCCTGATTTTTAACCGTGTGTTTACCAGCAAATCGTCTTTTTCTTCTTTTGTCGCATTCTTATAAGTCTTTGGGTATTGCAAAACCAGGAAAACATACTGGGGCATGGTCTCGATGATCAGGTCTTCAGAGTAATTTGTCTCCGGAGTCCACTGCATCACACGGGTAAACCCGTCCGCCAGCAAGATATTGTCCACTATATTTATTCCTTCATCTGTGCAGGCCATAGAAAGTACCGGCAGTTCTTTGTAATCCTGGAACATTCCTCCCAGATCCTGCATTACCATAGCAAATCCTGAGTTATCATGCCCTTTTTGCTGTGATCTCATAAGATAAAGGGCTTTTGACGGATGAAGGTATTTTTTTGATTTTATGGCGCCTATTCTACACATTTTTCCCTTTCTCGTCGCAAGTTAGCTTAGAAATTTTTATCCTGTTTCGTTAAATTATGCCAAGTACCGAAATTATAGTCAAATGAACTAAATCTTTTAGCTGCTGATGTCTGTTAAAACAGGCAGTTCTCTTATAATTGTCTGCTCACGCCGTGGTCCTACGCTTATTATTTCTATGGGAATGCCTGATACCGACTCGATTTTCCTTATAAATTCCCGGGCGTTTTCGGGAAGTTCCCCGAATTCCCTTATTCCTGAAATATCCTTGTTCCAGCCGGGCATTACCTCATATACCGGCTCAAGATACTTATGAACATGGGTGTTTGTAGGATAATTTTCGTATATTTTACCATCTCTGCTGTCTTTATAGGCAGTGCAAATTTTTATTTCATCAAAGTTATCGAAAACATCGATTTTTGTAAGCGCAATTCCTGTTAACCCGTTGACCATTGCGCTATATCTTGTGACCACAGCATCAAACCATCCACACCGTCTTTTTCTTCCGGTTGTTGTACCAAATTCCTTGCCGACCTGCTGGATTTTCTCGCCCTCTAAGCCGTTGAGTTCCGTTAAGAACGGGCCTTCCCCGACACGGGTAACATAAGCTTTAAAAACGCCTATTGCCTTTTGGATATTTGTAAAACCAACCCCGCTTCCTGTGGAGGCCCCCGCTGCTATGGGGTTTGAGCTGGTAACATAAGGGTATGTCCCATGGTCAATATCCAGCATTGCGCCCTGGGCTCCTTCAAACAGGATTTCTTTCCCGTTTTTCAGGGCATTATATATAATTTCAGTTGTGTCTTTTACATAGGGCTTTAGTTTTTGGGAATATTTTCCGCAAAAATCTATGATTTCCTGCTTTTCAAAAGTTTTTTTGCCGTAATGTTTTAATATAACGTTCTTTTGAGGAAGAATTATATCCAGTTTTGATTCCAGGGCTTCCTGTTCATAGAGGTCTTCTATTCTTATGCCTGTCCTGCCGATTTTATCCACATAAGTTGGGCCTATTCCACGCTTTGTAGTTCCGATTTTACTGCTTTGAAGGAACTCTTCGCTTAATTCATCCAGCGCAATGTGATATGGAAGGGTTACATGCGCAAGCGGGCTTATGCATAGATTGGATGCATCAATCCCTTTTTCTTTCAGGCCTTCAATTTCCCCTAATAAAACCTGCGGATTGATTACTGTACCGTTGCCTATAATGCAGATTTTGCCCGGATATAGTATTCCCGAGGGAATAAGGTGGAACTTATATGTCTGATCACCCGTAACTACAGTATGGCCGGCATTGCATCCGCCCTGATACCTTATTACCACATCAGCTTTTTCCGATAAAAGGTCAATAACTTTTGCCTTGCCTTCATCTCCCCATTGACCGCCCACTATCACTACATTGGTCAAGATTTTAATCTCCCATACCTTTATAAAAGTTCTGTTACCGCTTTTTTATTACGTAAAACTTCCCGGCAATCTTAAACCATTGCCGAAAAGTAGTATAAGTGAATAGTAAATCAACGTCAAATAAAATTTATGTAACCTGAATCACGAAATTAAATATTTTAAAAATTCCTTAAAATTTATAAAAAAGAGGCGATGGCTGAGAATTTTTTTAGTTTGCTTCATGTTGAAAAGTTAAATTTTAACTCTGTTTAAAACCTTGTTATAATTGCTTTTAAGCTAATTAGAGATTCGGGTTAGTTAACTCGAATCTCTAAATAATTTGTAAAAGCGAAAATTTTACAACCCACCCCCAACCCCCTCCCTTTAGAAGGGAGGGGGCTAGTTTGTTGTTTTGAGCTCACTTCGGCGACTTCGTCGCCTCGTTCGCCCCTGTTTTTATTTATGATTTTGCAAAATTTATTTCAATAAGGACAGCGGAAAAAATTCTTTGGCACCGGGTGGCTAAGAATTTTTGTAGTCTGCTTCATGTTGAAAATTTAAATTTTAACTCCATTTAAAACCTTGTTATAATTGCTTTTAAGCTAATTAGAGATTGGAGTTAGTTAGCAAACTGACGCTTAATTTATATAAAATCATTTTTAATGATTTACATCAAAAATATTTACATCATCAGGAAGTTTTGAAATATTGACAGGAACGTTTATAAAGTCTTTATCCCTTAAAACCCTGAAATTAAGGGTTTCACCTATAGAAGCAGAGGAAACAAGGCTCCTTAAATGGTTTTTGTCATTAAGACCAATGCCACTAACAGAAACAAGTATATCATCTTTTTTTAACCCTGAAATACTTGCAGGACTTCCTTTAACAACATCAACTACCAGTAAGCCCTTATTAACCGTAAAACCTGGGAATTCAGGAGTGCTATAATCCATATTCTGGACGGCAATGCCTACCCAACCCCTTTCAACCTTGCCTTTTGTCACGATTTCATTAAAAACCTTTAGAGCAATATTTGAAGGTATAGCAAAGCTTATACCCTCATAACCCCCGCTTTTTGTAAGAATTGCGGTATTAATCCCGATAAGCTCACCTCTAATATCAACCAGCGCACCGCCGGAGTTGCCGGGATTAATTGCCGCATCAGTCTGGATGAAGTCTTCATAGTCAACGATTCCTATATTTGACCTGCCTGTAGCGCTTATAATCCCCATAGTTACGCTTTCTCCTATGCCAAAAGGATTTCCGATAGCAAGCACCACATCTCCTACCCTTACGCTTGACGAATCACCGAACTTTATATACGGCAGGTCTTTCTCGTCAATCTTTATGACTGCAAGGTCTGTTTTCGGGTCTGTTCCGATTATTTTCACGTCGTAGCTTTTTTTACTGCCTATTTCTACCCGTATTTGCCCGGGAAAATCCTTAACTACGTGGTTGTTTGTAAGGATATAACCGTCAGATGTCACAATTACACCGGAACCAAGGCTTTGATAATGTTTTCGGAGAGGCTTGTACACGTTAAATCCAAGCTGCCCGTGTTTTGTCGTCTTTCTATAAGGGAGTTTCCTGTCCAGCGCAATATGCGCTATTGCAGGAATTGCCCTGCTGGCGGCAGATGGCATCATATCAAATTTGCTTATAATGTGGTAAATTTCTTTTCTTTCAGTTGTTATAGAAGAAGATAGGCGTTCCCTGGAGTGTGTTACGTTATTCATTATCGAGATTACAGCTATTATAATTCCTATAATAGCTGTAAATAAACTAATATAAAGGATTTTATTTCTTTTTAGCTTATTTAACAAAATCCTCTCCATTATCTGCGGTTATATCTATATACCCGCGGCCTTACAGCAGGTCTTGAATGTCTATAAGTCTGTCTGGGAGTGTAGTTATAACGGTTATAATTTCTGTAAGTATTCTGTGGAGAAGGCGTTGGCTGGGCGGGTTGCGTCCTGTAATAAGGATAAGATTGCTGCTGAGTTCTTTGACGGTAAACTTTTCCACCTGGCCTTACTACTCTTGGTCTTACAGTGTTTTTTGGCTTGTAATTCCTTGGAGGGGTGATTACCGGCCTATCATAAAGCTCTTTTTCTTCCTCTTTTTTCTTTGCTTCAAAATCAGGTTCTGGTTGTTTAAAGGGTTCAGGCGGAATATTTTTTAATTCATAGTAATCCTTGCTGAAGTTTTTCCATAGCCTTGCGCAGTTGCTGCTCCAGATACCGTTTAAGGACTCGTTTTCGTCGTTTCCAAGCCAGATAGTTGTCACTGTATCCGGAGTAAAACCGTTAAACCATACATCCTTAAAATCATCTGTAGTCCCTGTTTTCCCTGCGACAGGTCTTCCTTCCAGCCTTGCCTGCCTGCCTGTTCCTTTTTCAACTACGTCTATAAGTATGGAAACAAGCAGTCTGACAAATTTAGACCCTATAACCCTTATAGGTTGTCTTTTATTAGCTTCAAGAAGATTTCCCTTACTGTCAATAACCCGTCTTATAGCGGTAGGTTCAAGATAAACCCCATCACGAGCAATTGTAGAGTAAGCTGTGGCTACTTCAAGCGGTGTAATTCCTGCTGAACCAAGCACTATGGAGTATCCTCTATCCATATGGCTCTTTATCCCAAGCAGTCTGGCTGTTTCGATTACCCTGTCCAGCCCCGCTTCAAGCGCAACCCTCACTGTAGGCGTATTTCTCGAAAGAGTCAGGGCTTTTCTCACGGTCATTCGTCCCATGTACCTGCCGTCCCAGTTGTGAGGACACCATACGTTCCACTTTGTGCGGTAAGCTATTGGTGCGTCTACCACGTAAGATTTCGGGTTTATCAGCCCAAGCCTGAATGCCGTAAGATAAACAATAGGCTTAAATCCTGAACCTGTAGCTCTTTTTGCCTGGGTAGCCCGGTTAAATTGGCTGCTGTCGTAGTTTACACCGCCTACAAGCGCTTTTATATAACCCGTTTTGACATCTATGGAAACAAGAGCGCCTTCTCTTACTCTCGTATACCTGGGCAGTTTTTTAACTCCTTCAACTATTGTTTTTGTAGCTATTTCCTGTACCTCGGGATCAAGAGTAGTATAAATCTTCAATCCCCCTTTTCTTACAAGGCTTTCCCCATAACGTTTCCTGAGAAGATATAGCACATGATCCACAAAATACTGGTATTTTGAAAAGGCAATTTCCCTGGGTTTAAGAGTGACCTTGTCTTTAAGGACTTCCTCCTCCTGTTTTGCCGTTATAAAACCGTATTCCTGCATTCTTTCCAGGACAAGTTTTTGACGTTCCCGGCTTTTTTCATAGTTTGCGTAAGGAGAATACTTCTCGGGCGCTTTAATAAGAGCCGCCAGGAGAGAGGATTCCGCGAGGTCTAGATCTTTTGCGCTTTTGCCAAAATACCTTTGCGCCGCTCTTTCAATCCCATACGAGCGGTTTCCCAGGTATATAAGGTTCATGTACTTTTCCAGGATTTCTTTCTTGCTGAAATTGTTTTCAATCCTCGAGGCAAGAAGGGCTTCGAGAAACTTCCTTTCCAGTGACTTTTTGGGTATTAAATACCAGTTTTTCGCAAGCTGCTGGGTAATTGTACTTCCTCCCTGTATCGAGGACGCGCCGGTCAGGTTGTTCAAAAACGCCCTGATAGTACCTTTCAGGTCAATTCCACTGTGGTTGTAAAACCGGATATCTTCTATAGCGATTACCGCCCGGACAAAATGCGGGGAAATCCCTTCCATTGCCACATATACCCGGTCTTCATCCGCTACGACTTCTGTCACCAGTTCGTCATTTATATCAAAAATCTGCGTTGACTGCTCAGGTTCTATCGTCTTGATAAAACTTATATCAGGCAGTTCTGAGGCGAGTCTTACCACGAAAAAACATAGCACAAGGCTCATTACCAAAATAACAAGCTGTGTAAATAACAATGTCCTGAAAAAAGCTGTTTTGATAAGCTTTTTATTCTCACTTTCCTGAAGGGTGACTTCATCTATACCTTCAAGTCTGTTTATTTTTCTTTTATCCATTTATTTCATCCATAATTTAGCTAAAAACAGGCCTCACAACGAAAATTTTTGAAAATTATAAATAATCGCGTTCGGAATTTTTATAAAAGTTTTCTTTTCAAATTTTACAAATAGAAGACCAACAAAATAATGAACCTGTCTTACATACCAGGCAGGCTATTTTTTACTTTTTTAAAAACCCGGGTTACTAAGGAAGGTTGAAAAAGTTTTTACGTAAGTGCCACCCCGCACTTGAGAAGCCTGTCCCGTGCTTGACACGGGAGGGTCTATTTAGTCAGGGCTATTGTCTATTATGTTTACCGGATAGATGCCGCATCAAGTGCGGCATGACACAATGTGTAAGAATTTTTTCTTTATTCCTT
>JANQIY010000038.1 GCA_028281965.1 Candidatus Gastranaerophilales bacterium | reverse complement strand
ATTATGTTTGCCGGATAGATGCCCCCGTGTCAAGCACGGGGCAGGCTTCTCAAGTGCGGCATGACACGATGTGTAAGAATTTTTTCTTTATTCCTTAATCTATCTGGATGGGCTTTTAGCCCATAATGTTGACTGGACAGATTGCGAGGCGGCGCGAAGCGCCGCCTCGCAAATGACAAGTGTTTACTCTTACCTGGTTTTGTCAATAAATTATTTCCTGGATAGCCTCTTAATCACAGGATTTACAGCAGGAATTTACGGAATTGTCAGAAAAAGGCTTTGTTAAATTGTTTTCTTTACAGTGTGATATACATTTTGAGCACTTATCATTAACTTTGTTTCCATTCATTGAATATGCTTTATACCCTCTCAGCCATTTAGGTTCCTTGCATGGGCATATCTGGGTAAACTGAAAGAAGCTAACCAGCTTTTCAAGCAAATTCCCCTTAATTCCGTGCTCAATCTGCTTAGCGCTGTCTGCAAGGTTTTCCTCTTCTATTAAAAGCACGTTTGATAAAAAATCACATATAACTTTATTTCTTTGCTCAAGTTGTTCTGCTAAAGATAAACCCTCTTTTGTAAGGGTAATCACACCATATTGTTCGTAATTAACAAAGCCTTCTTCTGATAACTTGCCCAGGGCTTCTGTGACGGAGGATGCCCCGATATTTAAAGCTTTAGATATGTCTTTCACTCTTGCCGCCTGCTTTTCCTTAGCTATTTCATGTATGGCTTTAATATAATTTTCCTTGCTGGCGGTTAATATTTTTTTACTGTTTTTCATAATATTATATATTGACTAATAAAAAATTTTGTTGGTAAATATTATTTATAGTTTACGGCTTGCCGAAGATTATTTCAATAACCGAAAAACATAAGGTTGTATATGAACATTTCTATTATAAGGCAAAATAATTCCCAGCAAATGCATAGAGCAAGAACATATCAGCAAATGATGTGTTTTTGCTCTATGTTGTAGGCCTGTGGGTTATTTTTAAATTTTAGATAATTGCCAAAACAAGCAAAAACCCGCAGCTATATATCAGGCTACGGGTTTTTTATACTTAAATTTCGATAAAGGGTTATAAAAAGGAACACCTGAAAAACTCGAAATAATAATCTTGTATATTGTATATAGGTAGTGGAATTATAATAAATTAAAGGAGGAAAAGAAATGAACTTAGAAACAATTGCATTACACGGCGGACAGGAACCTGACAAAACGACTAACTCAAGAGCAGTCCCCATTTACCAGACAACATCGTACACATTTGACGATACGCAGCATGCGGCAGACCTGTTTGCTCTTAAGAAGTTCGGAAATATCTATACAAGGTTGATGAACCCTACAACAGATGTCCTGGAAAAAAGGGTAGCCGGACTTGAAGGCGCAGCTGCAGCTTTAGCTGTATCATCAGGCCAGTCGGCAATTACTTATTCCGTTTTAAACATTGCAAGATCAGGTGATGAGATAATTTCAACATCAGCTCTATATGGCGGAACTTACAACCTTTTTGCCCATACATTTCCAAAATTTGGAATTAAGGTTAATTTTGTTGAATCTGATAATATAGAATCCTTTAAAAAAGTAATAAACGATAAAACAAAGGCGATCTATGTCGAAAGTATTGGAAACCCCAAGCTAAACATAATCGATATGGAGAAACTGGCCAACCTTGCTCATGAAAACGGTATTCCTTTGATTGTCGATAATACTGTTCCAACTCCATGTCTTTTAAGGCCGATTGACTATGGAGCAGATATTGTAATTCATTCCGCTACAAAATTCCTTGGAGGGCATGGGACGTCAATAGGCGGGTTAATTGTTGATTCCGGCAAGTTTGACTGGGCAGCATCCGGAAAGTTCCCTGATTTAACCGAACCTGACCCATCTTACCATGGAGTGGTTTATACGAAAGATTTTGGAAATCTTGCTTATATTATCAAAGCCAGGGTCCAACTCTTAAGGGATATTGGAGCAGCCATAAGCCCCTTTAACTCGTTTTTGATCCTGCAAGGCATAGAAACCCTGCACTTAAGAATACAAAGACACTCGGAAAATGCCCTGAAAGTTGCAAGGTATCTTCAGGATAACGAAAGAGTGAGCTGGGTAAATTATCCGGGACTGGAAAACCATCCTTCTTATGAGCTTGCTCAAAAATACCTGCCGGCCGGCCAGGGAGCAATAATAGGTTTTGGGATAAAAGGCGGGAAAGAAGCCGGAATTGAGTTTATAGAAAACTTAAAACTGCTTTCCCACCTGGCAAATATCGGTGATGCCAAGTCACTGGTTATTCACCCCGCAAGCACGACTCATCAACAGCTTACTGAAGAAGACCAGCTTGCTACAGGAGTTACGGATGATTTTATAAGGTTAAGTGTCGGCATAGAAAACGTTAATGATATTATAGAAGATATAGACCAGGCTCTTAAAAAAATAAAAGGTAGTAAATGTCTGACTTCTTAATAAAAAAAGCGGAAAAAGAACATAATCTTACCGGGGATGAGCTTGCTGAAATCCTGGGAAATGATGAAATAAACCGGAATTTGCTTGATGCGGCTAACCGGATAAGAGAAAAATACGTTGGAAATGACGTCCACTTAAGAGGCTTAGTGGAATTTTCCAACTTATGCTCAAAAAACTGTGTTTACTGCGGACTTAGAAAAGATAATAAAAATCTTAAAAGATATAAGTTAAAACCTGAAACCATAATAGATTTTGCGCAAAAAGCAGTGTCTTACGGGTACAAAACCCTTGTGCTTCAGTCCGGGGAGGGAGATTTTTACACCACAGAGGATATGATACACATTGTAAGGGAAATTAAAAAACTGGATGCGGCAATAACTCTTAGTATCGGGGAAAAAACAGAAGAAGAATATAAACTTTTCAGACAAGCAGGGGCAGACAGATTTTTATTGAGGATAGAAACAACTGATAAACAACTTTATAAAAAATTACATCCTGATATGAACCACGAAAACAGGATTAATTGTTTGAAAACCATAAGAAAACTGGGATATGAACTTGGTACGGGTTCTTTAATAGGACTGCCGGGACAGACAGTCGAATCATTAGCGGGTGATATTTTGTTTTTTAAGGAAATTGGCGCTGATATGATAGGCATAGGGCCTTTTATCCCTAACCGGGACACCCCTTTAAAAGACGAAAAAGGGGGCTCATTTGAAATGAGCCTTAAAGTTATGGCTCTTACAAGGCTTCTTCTGCCGGATATAAACATCCCGGCAACTACTGCAATGGAATCTTTAAACCCGCAGGGCAGGTTAATTGCTCTTCAGTCGGGTGCTAACGTAGTTATGCCTAATGTTACCGAGGGTGAATATAGAGCGTTATATAAGCTATATCCCGGAAAGATCTGCATAAACGATACTCCGGCTCACTGTAGAGGCTGTATCACGGGCAAAATTCACGGCATAAATAGGACGGTTTCAAAGGATTACGGATTCAGAAAGAAGATCTTTCAGTCTAAATCGTAGTTTGTTTGATCATATTCAAATCTTTCTCAAAACGCCGACGAATGAGTCTGTTTCCCCTCCTTGAATGAGGAGGAAGGGGGCTAGTTTGTTGTTTTGGGCTCACTTCTGGGCGGAGCAGGAGTTGCTTTGCAACTCATTTCCGGCGACTCCGTCGCCTCGCCCCTGTTTTTATTTATGATTTTGCAAAATTTATTTCAATAAGGACAGCGGAAAAAATTCTTCGGCACCGGGTGGCTAAGAATTTTTGTAGTCTGC
>JANQIY010000028.1 GCA_028281965.1 Candidatus Gastranaerophilales bacterium | reverse complement strand
ACTTGAGTTGCTAATTAGCCAAAAGCCAGGATATGACTATGCAACATTTGCCAAAAAATTATAGAGAATCGAAAAGAGGCGCGAAGCAGGCGGCGCTGTCCGCATTTCGCGGCGAAGCCTCTTTTCCACCTATAGGGCGGCTGTGGGTGGGTTTTGGTAAATGTTGCATACATGCAATTAGCAACTCGAGTCGGTTAAAAAGATTTTTTAAAAAAATTCATTAAAATCATATAAAAAGCTTCTGTAAAGGTTTGCAGGTATGAAGAAAAGCCCGATAATATTTTTAATAATGTGTTTTTTAATAACAGCTCAAAACAGGGTATTTGCCATTGATGACTGGAGCAGCATTTATGAAAGCGATAATGAATCCCAGTATGAAAAAATAATTTCCGAGCAGGAATTTCAGAATGCGATAAAAGCAATAGAGAAATACAACAAACCAAATAAAAAGCTAGATAAGAAACTCAAGGAAAGCGGCCTTAAACCTGACAAAAATAAAAATAAACAAAGACTTTTATTTGAGACCCCTTCAAGAAGGGAGCCTCTTTTAATGCTCCCGGTAGATGTAAGCCACAACGGGAAAGTAATTACCAGGGGATTTTACCTGGTAAAACCGGTTAACCGTGATGACAGGTATTTTATCAGCTTTTCCCAGGGTAAAGACAGGGTTGTAGCTGAATTTAACGCCAGCATGTATAAAACGGAAAATTTGCAAAAAATTGCGGAAGACAAACAAAAAGCGTATCTGGAAAAGCTGGATAACGACCTGTTGAAAGTCACATACAGCAGCAGGGAATTTATACTGGAAGCTTATCTTTTATCCGGAAAAACCCCGTGACTTTAACCGGTCTTTATAAGGAATAAAGAAAAAATTTTTACACATTGTGTCATCCCGCACTTGACGCGGGATCTATCCAGTTAGCACTAAGTGCTATCAGTGAGGAGAAAACAAAAAGTTCTTACGTGTCACCCTGAATTTATGCTTGGTTGGGGGCATTAAACGGCATTTCAGTCCGGCAAAGCTGTCCTTGCAGCTTCTGCCGCCAATCCGCTTTCAGGGTCTCAGGAGATGCTGAAACAAGTTCAGCATGACGCAAATGCGTAAGAACTTTTTGTTTCTTCCTTAATATCAAATATGTACCCAAAAAATTCGATAACCGGTTAATGAAATTTTCTCAAAATTTGAAACACTATTAGATTGTTATTAATTAATTCCTATAGAAGGTTTAAGGGGGGGAAAAGTTATGAAAAATAAGCTAAAAGGTAATATAAGCCTAATGGTACTGGTGGGCCTGTTGTTTGCGTTTATTGGACTTGCATTTGTGTTTTTTACGGGTGAAACTTCCAAAAACAACGCAAAACCATCTGTCGCACAGGCCCAAAAACCGGAAAAAACAATGGAAAACGAATTTATCGAGTTTGGCTGGGGATTTAAAAGACAACTTCAGGACTTTAAAAACACCATAACCAATCTTGAAAAAAAAGAACAAAAAGATTTTACAAAGCATACAAGTAAGGCTTTTAACCAGCTCAGCATTCTTATTGACAAAGCAGCGGAAAAAATTTCTGAAAAACAAAATGAAAAAAATAAACTTAAAGAAATGATTAAAACAAAAACCGATAAGGTTCGGGAAAGCGCGAAAAAAATTAAGGACTCAGAAGATGAAAAAGAAATAGTTACTGAAATCAAAAGAGCTTTTATGAACTCAAAAGAATCCCTTCAAAAAATTTCAAGGGAACACAAAAAGGAAATTAAAGTAAAAGTAGGCCATGGCGGAAGAGGTTATGACATATTAAGAAAAGAAATTGATGAAATTAACACAGACAATTACCAGGATAAAACACAGAAAATATTCAGGCATTTCCATTCAAACTTAAAGTGCCTGGCCGAGCCTGACTGCAAGATGGGTAGATATTCAACGCTTTATCCGGCCGAAAAATCCGCCCTGGCAAAACAGCACGTAAGATGTGAAGAATGCCGGATGAAGCACCGGCAAGTCGAAGCTTATAAACATAAGCTTGATAAATTCAAATTAAACGTAGAAAAAATTAAAACAGAAGATTTTGAAAAGTTTAAAAAGCAAACAAAATCCGCTTTTATGAACCTTGCTGAACTTATAAAATATTATCCGCTTTATATGAGCAAGGAAGACAAGGAATCTTTAAAAAATGACGCTAAAACTATAAGGGAAAAAGCGAACAAGATTTCCCAATTGCAAACCGGGGAAGAAGTAACCAATCAAATTAAGGATACATTCAAGACCTCTCATGAGGCCCTGGAGGAAATTGCTGAGATGACTGAAGAAGCGCTTGAAGAACATAATGAACACGAAGCCGGGGAGGAATCCTCCGAATGCGCAGAAGAGAGACTGGAAGAGCTGGAAAAAAAGCTTAAAAAATTTGATATACAGCAAACAAAAAGCTCATTTATGTTAATTTATAGGAGTTTAAACTGCCTGATTAAACCGGAAATCGAGAAATAAAAGCCTTAAACGCACTAATCAGTAATCCTTCATGTATAAATACATGAGGGATTATTGTATTATTAAAAAAAGAGCGGGAAATATGTCAAATTTAAGAAAACCGATAATTCAAACACGGCGTGATGCCTGGGTAGAAGTAAACCTGGGAAATGTCGAGCATAACATCAAAACCCTAAAAAAGTTAATTTCACCGGGTACCAGGTTTCTTGCGGTGGTCAAAGCTGACGCTTACGGCCATGGTTCTGATATGATCGCCTCAACCCTTATCGCATCGGGGGTTGATGTTTTGGGAGTGGCTTCTGTGGATGAGGGCTTACAGCTCAGGAATACAGGAATCACCGCCCCAATACTGGTACTTGGCGCAACTCCCGACTGGGCGTTTGTGTCAGCGGTGGAAAATGATATTCAGCTGTCAATTTTTACCGAAGACCATATAAATTCCTGCATACACGCCTGCAAGAGACTTGATAAAAAGCCGGTTGTCCATATAAAAGTTGATACAGGCATGCATAGAATAGGAATTCCTTACAGGGACGCCCCCGGTTTTATAAAAAAAGTTGCCGGCAAAGAGGAAATAGAGCTGGCAGGAATTTTTTCCCATCTTGCATGCGCAGAAAACAGGGGAATCACACTTGAGCAGAAAGATCGATGGAAATTTCTTGTAAACCGGCTGGAAAACAGGGATAAATACATTCTGCATCTTGCAAACACAGCCGGAATAATAGGATATGACGACCTGGACTATGATATGATAAGGTCAGGTATTGGAGTTTACGGTCTTTTTCCGGATTTACCCGATAAAATTGCCGCTGAGCCGGATTTTAAGCAGGTAATGAGCCTGAAAGGAAGAATTTCTTATATAAAGGAAATTCGGCCAGGCAGTGGAATAAGCTATGGTTATAGCTATAAAACCGGTGAACATCACGCAAAAATAGCTACCATCCCTATAGGTTACGCTGACGGAGTTCCGAGATGCCTGTCAAATAATATTTACGGGCTGCTTAAAGGATATAAAATCAAACAGGTTGGAAACATAACCATGGATCAGATGATGTTTGACATTAGCGGCCTGGAAAACATTCATACGGGAGATGTAATAACTCTTTTGGGAGAAGATAACGGGAATTTTGTATCTATTGATGAATGGGCAAAAAAATTGAATGCCATAAACTATGAAATCACCTGCCGGCTTAGAGTCAGGCTTCCCAGGGTCTATACCAGGAAATAATAAGACAAATCTGTAACTAAGGAGTAACTTAAGTGTTTTTAAAATTTTCAAAAATTCATTCTCCCTCCACCCACCCAATTTTTTCTTTGGTCTCGCTTCCCTCCCTTCGGTCGGTCGCTCGAC
>JANQIY010000027.1 GCA_028281965.1 Candidatus Gastranaerophilales bacterium | reverse complement strand
GTTTTTAAAATTGCCATAATGATTCTCCTTTTTTTCTGTTCATTATGACAATTTTTGATCTTTTTTCATTACCAAATCAGTTTAGGCTAGAGCATTACCGTATTTTTATATCAAGTGATGCCTTGAGAGGAAAAGAGAATGTTTTCGCAAACTGCCTCTATCCCTTAACATGTCTATAATAGAGGCTGATTTTTAAAAAAATATTTTTTTCCAATTCTTGTTTACCTGATCCGGCAAAGTAAGAAAAAACTTCCGGCTTCGCTGAAAAACCGAAGTCCTCTCGATTTTGGAACAGCCACCTTGTTAGGAATCTGCGGCATATACTAATTGTTATCCGCTTTTAGCAACCATGTTATTCCTACAAGGCTATTTTCCAAATCATCACATTCATTCATTTGACTTTGGACATAACTGTTAAATAAATCTTTTTTGTCAGGATATTTGATACTCAATTCATTAGCCCGATTGGAAATAAGTCTTGTATTTTTATCGTTTTCTTCCGTGAAATTGGGCGTAAGGCTATCAACCAAGTATACTCCTGTTTCTTCAAACACTTTTAAACATTGCTCATAAGTTAAATAATCGTACTCAAATTTAACTTTTGATGTTTGGATATCACGCAAGTAGGCATCATCATAGATAATAAAACCATTTGGTTTGATAGTGTTTTTTAATTTTAAAATAGTATCTACGGGACTTCCCAGCACATCACCAACAGCCCCAAAAATAACAACATCATAACTGCTTTCGCTAATTGATTTTGATATATCTTCAACAGAAAATTTGCATAAAGAGTCAACTGCCATTTCTTTAGCTTTGCTTTGAGCATAATCAATGAAGTCAGGCATAATGTCAATTCCTTTGACATTTACATTTAGTTCTCTTGCCACTTGAATGCTTACAGCACCCTTTCCACATGCCAGATCTAAAACCTTTATGTTTTCATTTAAAATCCTGTGTTTTCTGATAAGAGATATAATGTCAGCCGGATTAGTCCTTACTCCCCTACATTTTTATAAATTGTTATATAAAATAGGAAGTTTTATATTTTTTAAAACCCCTAAAGTTATTTTATAATAGTCATAATGGGGTTAGGTGTAGGGGCGAAGCCCCTACCCAAAACAAAATCCCCCTCCCTCGAGGGAGGGAGCAGGGGGTGGGTGATACATCCAGCGTTGAAAATATACTGAAATTATTTCAGCATGACAATTTAAATAGCTTATCATTAAGGAGTAAACAATAAAAACTTAAGTACTCGAGTTGAGTAGTTACAAATATGTTAATATAAATAATTAATTACTTGTTTTTATAAGCAAAGGGTCGAATATGAAAAAAGTTTTGTTACTATTATTAATTTCATTTATATTTTGCGGTATAGCTTTTGCGGAAGAGCAAAAACCCCTATATTTATGGGTTCCTTATGACTCAAAAAAACCCGGGGACATAAATAACCTTGATAATAAATACATTTTTATCCAGGACAGCGACCTGGAAGAAATAAAAAAATCCAAAAACCCCCGGAAATCCGACTCCGGCAAACCTCCTGTCGGCTACCAGATTACATCTGCCGATTATTATGCTGAAATTACAAATGAAAATGTAAAAATAAAAGGTATTTATAAAATAAACAACCTTGATGATAAATGGAAGACGATACCGGTGCTTTCTTCGCAGATTCCGGTGAAATCAGCGTTTCTGGGCGAAAAACCGGCGTTGCTTACTTCCGGCAAGGGTTACCATACCCTGGTAATGAAAACTAAGGGGAATTATACTTTAACGCTTAATTTTTCCAAAAAAATCGATAATATTGCTTCCCAGAATACCAGGTCATTCAATTTTTCCCGGCCGTTAATACCTATTACAACCCTGGAATGTGCGATCAACGAAAAAGATATTTTATTTGACGTGCCGAACTCTGTTTCAGTTGAACCCATTAATATGCCCGAAGGCACAAAAGCAATAATTTCCATGTTACCCGCCGGTAATATACAGGTTAAATGGACTCCAAAAAGCTCGTTAATCAGCGATATAAAACAGGATAATAATTTTTCCCCCTCTGCAACGGCTGTAACATATTCAAAAATAGAGACGGGAAGAGGCGCGCTAAAAGGGACGTTTAATGCTGAAATTGACATCAGGAGGTCTCCTTTAAGCCATTTTGAGTTTTATATTCCCCATGGTATTGAAATAGATTCCATAAACGTGCAAAATGGCGAATTTACTGACTCTTACCCTGAAATAAAAGACAATATACTGGCAGTTGACCTCGTTTCCCCGGTGGAAGGCAAGGTAAAAATTGAGTTAGCTTTCCGCAGGAACTTTAATGACTCTTCTTTTAAAACAAAAATACCTGCAATAACCCTCGTAAACGAAAATATTGACAGGGAAACAGGCTTTGTTGCGCTTGTTGAAACAACAAATATAGAGTCCTCCATTGTTGAAGCCGACCCGGCAAAAAATTATCGGGAAATTGATTCCAGGGAGCTTACGGGGGTTTTAAGGGGATTGAAACCTTCAATTGCCTTAAAATACACTAAAAACAAGGAAAATATTAAGGAAATCCCTTATGACATAACGATAAACATCGTAAGGCACAAAGATGTCGCTGTTTATGAGGCGAATATTGAATATACGGATATAACTTCCGTCCTGAGCAAGGATGGGGGTATGTTCACAAAAGCCGTAATATGGGTGAAAAATACTTCAAAGCAGTTCCTGGATATTACGCTGCCGAAAAATTCGTCAATATGGAGCGTGTATGTAAATAATAAGTCGGTTAAACCAGCATTAAAAGATGCTGAAAAAGGCATATATGCAATCCCGCTTGCAAAATCGTCTTCATTTCCCATAGAAGCGGTTTATTTTACTGATAATGCGGCTGCGGGTTACCTGGCAAATTTAAAGGCAGTTAAGACGGAGCTTATGTCAAATTCCGTCAAGTGGAATATTTATGCGCCTGATAACAGGGATTTTATTTTTATTGAAGCCTTTTCTAACCTTTTAAAGGATAAAAAATCTTATAAAATAACTCGACGCAGGTCTTTTGGTCTAATGCGCGGCAGGATGGACAGTGCGACGGGCGATATTAAGCCAGAGATGAGCAGGGAAGTTCAATCATTGGAAAAAGCTATGCCCTCACCGCTTATGCCTGATTTCCAGCAGGTTTATAAAAGCAAGAAAATCGGCAAAATGCCTGTTTATGTTAATCTTCCATTAATTGGGAAAAATCAGGGTTTTTACCAGCTTTCATTTGAAAGTGATAAATTCCCGTCAGTATTTGCTTTATATCTAAACAGCTTTATTTTGAAGCTGTTAATAATATTAGTAATTACAGCAGCAGTCTATGCCTTGTTTAAAATAAGAAAAAAATGGCTGCCAAAAGTTGTTGGGCTGTTTAAGGCGGTTAAAAGCAAAATTCCTAAAAAATTCCTGATTATAGGGGCTGCCGTCTTGCTTTTGATTGCGGGATTTATCTTTATACCGCAGTTGACGGTTATGCTTGTTTTATTAAGCATTGCTGTTCTTGCGGCAGCGGGAGTGATTTTTTTAATAAGGTTCCTGCTCAGGAAATGGAGGGGCAAAGATAATGAAAATCAATAAAATACTTGTAGTTTCACTTGTTAGTATACTATTTTTATTTACGAATAAAGTGTTTTCCAATAATGAGTTCAACTTTAAGCAGGAAATACTTAAGTTTGTACCTTATGAAAAGCTTGATACCCTTCTCAGTAATAATAAAAAGCTTGTTTATATGCCCTACCGGGAGCTAAAAAAGCTTATCCTGGAAAAATCCGCGCCTGCCCCACAAGCCCCTGTGGATTATGTGATTAAAAACCTGAGTCTTGAAGGTACCATAAAAGATGGTTATGTTGCTTTTACCGGGGATTATCAAATTGACCTGGTCAACAAAAATTGGGCGAAAATTCCTGTTTTGTCAACAGATACCGCTCTTAAGCAGGCTGTTTTTGATGAAAAGACAGCTAAATTAATAAATTATAATAACTTTTTTAACGTAATATCTGATGAAGTGGGAGAGCATTCACTTAAACTCAAGTTTGACGTCGGTACTCAAAAATCCGGCAATACAAACAGGGTCAGCTTTTCAATTCCCAACGCTTCAGTGACAAACATACGCGTAAATGAAGCTCCGGACCTTAATATAGATAACGTTAACGGCAAAGTGGCAATAAAGTGGAAAAACGGCACAACTCAGATACAGCCAACCGTCAATAAAACAAAACCGGAAAAAATTGATAACAGGCCGCCCAAAATTGTCGCAAGCGTTAATACGCTTATTTCCCTGGATGAAGGGCTTCTTCAGGGGTTTTCAGATTATTCGTTTAAAATTTACCATAACGGCATAGAGAAATTAGCGTTTCGGATACCGGAAGGGATTGAAGTGCTCGATGTTTCCAGTCCTCAAAATATTATAAACAAAGGCAGCCAAAAAATAGCCGGAAATGTTCTTACTGTTTACCTCAAATCAAAAGTTAAGGATGATATTAACTTAAATATTTCCTATGAAAAAACCTTTGAAAATAAAAAAACAGAGCTGCATATCCCCGCTATTATTCCCGTGGGCAAAGAAATAAACAAAGTTTCAGGTTATCTTGCCCTACAAACAGCGGGGAATTCGGAAATCAAACCCGTTAAAACAGAAAATATTTCACGTATTGACCTGGGCGATCTGCCTCGTAAGCTTGAATCACTTGCAGAGTACCCTATAATTGCAGCTTATAGCTTTTTAAAAGGGGAATATTCCCTTTCAATGGAAGTAATCCCGCATAAAGACGCGCCTGTCCAGGTTGCCATGATAGACCAGGTGCGAGCGGATTCAAGGCTTTCTTTCAACGGGGTTATGACGTCAAAGATCGATTACTCTATAAGAAATATGAGTGAACAGTTTTTCAGGTTTAATTTACCTGAAAACGCGGAAATATTATACTCCGCAATTAATAGAGCGCCTCAGCAGATAGAAAAACAGGATTCCGGCGATGCAAGAAATACTGTTTACCTTGTAAATATTAAAAAATACCAGGACTCAAGCCCGTTTAACCTTACGATAATATATAGGCAGAAATTTAAATTAAATAATTTATTTATCTTCCGGGATTTGCAATTGCCGCAGGTAATAAATATGGCTGCGCTGACGACTTCATGGGCGGTATACTTGCCTGAAAACCTGCATTACTGGAATTTTACAGGATTAAGCAAGGGTAATAACAATTATTTAAGATATTTACCCCGTGTAAACTCTTTAAAAGATTCATCCAAACGAAATATACAAACACAAATAGCTTCAAATTATTATGCAGAGGATGAAGCCGCCAGCCCGGGCAAAGTAACCGGCATACTTCCTCCGGAATTTACCATGCCGCCGGTAAAAAACTTGAAAAGGCACGATTTTTCAGGTTATCTAACAGGTACGGCACCCGTAGATATTTTAATTGTTGGTATTACAAAATTAATTTATTTGCTGGTAATTTTGCTAATTGGTTATTTAGTCTGGAAAAACCAATTATACCGATTTAAATAAGTGGGTCGTGGCCTAATAATGACTGATGTCGCCCCGCACTTGATGCGGGGGGGCAGGCTTCTCAAGTGCATAACACAAGGAGGACAGGCAAATAAGCCCGGTTATTTGATATAAACGCTATTCTACCCGCCGTGGTAAGGAAGATTGAAAAAGTTTTTACGTAAGTGTCACCCTCGTATCTGACGCGGGTTCTATTTAGTCAGGGCTATTGTCTATTATGTTTGCCGGATAGA
>JANQIY010000017.1 GCA_028281965.1 Candidatus Gastranaerophilales bacterium | reverse complement strand
TAGGGTTAGGGTTAGGGGAAGGGTTAGGTTTGGGGTTGAGTTAGGGTTAGGGTTTGGGTTGGGGATTAGGGTTTGGGTTAGGGTTACTGTTAGGGTTAGGCTTAAGATTAAAGGATGTGGTTTATCTTGCACTAACCCATCACATTATGGTTTAAGGCTACATAATACATAAAAAGGCTTGAGTTAGGGTTAAGATTAGGGTTAGGGCTGGGGTTAGGGCTAACATTATTGTTATCGTTAAGGGAAGGGTTAGGGCTCAGGGGGGTTAGGGTTTCTGTTGTCTTTAGGGTTAGGGTTATTGTCAGTGTTAAGGTTAGGGTTCGTTTTATCATTAGGGTTAGGGTTCGTTTTATCATTAGGGTTAGGGTTAGAGGAAGGGTAAGGTTTAGGGTTAAGGTTAGGGTTGGGGTTAGGGTTAAGATTTATACGTCTTTACAGATATACAAATTCACCCAATGGAATTCAAGTCTTCAACAGGCGGTTATTACAAACAGTTGGTCCTAATGTTGAAGTGGTCCTTTTATGGAGGTGATTACCAATCGAAGAGACTTAATTTTTCCACAAAATCAATAACTGGCAGTACTATATTTTTACCTCTAATAATTGCAATTAGCTTGGCTTGCCAAGTTTATCTTTGCTGGCATGTGTTTGGACGCAACTCATTGCGTCCCATAGAGACGGAATCTCTTTCTGTAAATTTGGTCACTTTCATAAGGAGTTTCCATAAGTTCCAGATATTCCATCAAATTTTTTTCCACGATAAAATTGCTCGCAGAATTCCGAAAAAATAAAACTTCTGCCGAAATGTAACCCCCCGGGATCCTCTACCTGGTGTATTTGATATTTTATCGTTTACGAAAAACGCACCAGGTCCTGTAGTATTTCTTCGCCCTCACTTGGGGTTTAAGGTCAAAAGTCTGTGACCAAGTGAAGTGCGCGCACGTTATGTGAACTGTTTTGGACGCAACTCATTGCGTACCATGCCGAATCCCGTTGTGATAATTTTTCTCTTTTAGAAGAGTCTTAAAATCCGCCATAACTTTGTTAACTCTGAACCGATTTTAAAGTGCCATATAAAAGAATTAAAAGCGCTTTTAAAATAAGTGCTTTACCTCTAAAATTTCATTCTTTATTAATTGTAAATCTTATGTAACAGAATTGCTAGCGTCCTTAGTTAGCTTTTTGCAAGAAAAAAAAAAGCTTCCCTTGTTACTTAACAGATTTAACTTTTTTATGAGAATTTGCTACCAAACGGGAAATAAGGAGCTGCAGAACTTATTAGGACTTTTAAAAGGAGATTGGAAATGTGCTGAACATGGTAAATATTTGTATCCCCTCCCCCTACTCCGCCTGTCTTTCTTTCATATACACTTTTTCTTATTTTTATCACAGGACATGAGACATATATTATCTTTGTTTTTCTATGAATGCCAATAAATTATGCCAACATTTCAATAATGCTCCCATACAGATCATCTTAGGGACAAAATGTAGTAAGCATATAACCCACCCTATGCATGCGGGGAATTGAGATTCAGGTCCTACAGTAGACCTCTTAGATTCAAGTCAAAAAACAACATAATGTTGGTTTTTTACAAAGTGATTATAAGATAGCATTTCCCTCAAAAAAATCCAATATTTTGCAATATGTAAGTTTACAAGACATGCAGTAGAAAGCATTTCTTCTTTTTTTTGACTGAAAAAAACGTATTATATGTGGTTTTTTGAAGGCTGAAATGTATGTTAGAAAAATTGCATTGACCTCTTAGATTCAATATGCCAT
>JANQIY010000008.1 GCA_028281965.1 Candidatus Gastranaerophilales bacterium | reverse complement strand
TTTCTATCATTTATCGCTACTCCTTTTTTCACTGCATGTTTTGATTATACAATAATCATGGCTGAAAATGCAAGGAAAATTAGGGTAATGTCAGCCCTTAGAAGGGAGGGGGTTGGGGGTGGGTTGTAAAATTTTCGCTTTTACAAATTAATTCGCGACTCGAGTTAATTAGCAATTCAGGTAAATGAATGATAAAAAATACCACTATGTTTTATTTAACACTTTATACTTAATTGCTATTAAAAAGATAAAAAAACATATATAATTAAGATGAGTTTTTGATGGAGAAAGTTTATGGATTATGAATATATTTGGCTGATAGCTGGAATTTTACTTTTAATAGCGGAAGTTTTTACGGCGGATTTTCTTTTTGCAAGTATAGGAATTTCCTGTCTTATAGCAAGTATTCCCGCCTTTTTAGGGGCGTCTTTTCAGTTCCAGATTGCAACTTTTGCGATTGTTGGAGTAATTGTTTTTGCGCTGGTCCGTCCTTTTGCAAAAAGAATTATTCAGGGCAAAAACCACGCCAGAGAACTGGGTTTAAATACGCTTGAGGGCAAAAGAGGTACAGTTGTTGAAAAAATTAATAACAATGAAAACAAGGGCCGGGTTAAAATCGACGGCGATATCTGGAGAGCGTATTCTACAAACGATGAAGAAATTGAGGAAGGCGCGTCTGTAATTGTTAAAAAATCGGAGAGTATAACTGTTTACGTAGAAAGAGAATAGAAAAAGCCATAACGTAATAAATTATTCTTATAGGAGAAAAGTCATGCCGCCAATTGTATTTTTTGTACTTATTTTATTAGTCATTTTCGTAGTGGCACTGGTAAGTTCGGGAATAAAAATCGTTCACCAGGCAGAGACTATGATTGTTGAGAAATTCGGACGTTTTGACCGAAAACTCGAAAGCGGGATTAACATTATAATCCCCATCTATGAGCAGGCGAGAAAAATCAAGTGGAGAGAGGTTAAAACGGATATTCAGGGTAGAAATTATTATCTTTACAGGCTTACGGACAGGATTGACCTTAGAGAGTCCGTATACGACTTCCCCAAACAAAGAGTAATAACCGCGGACAACGCAGGTATAGAAATTAACGCCCTTTTGTACTTTCAGGTAGTTGATCCAATCCGTGCCACTTATGAAATCGCCAACCTGCCGGAAGCAATTGAAAAACTTACCCAGACAACCCTCAGAAACGTTATCGGGGAAATGGAACTGGACCAAACACTGGTCTCCAGGGACACAATCAATGATAAATTAAGGGAAATTCTTGATGAAGCTACTAACAAATGGGGTGTAAAAGTTAACAGGGTAGAGCTTCAGGATATTATGCCGCCAAGGGACATACAAGAAGCAATGGAAAAGCAGATGAGAGCTGAAAGAGACAGAAGGGCAGCGATCCTTGTAGCTGAAGGAGAAAAGAAAAGCGCAATTCTCAGGGCTGAGGGCCAGGCGGAAGCGAGGATTAAAGTTGCTGATGCGGAAAGAGAGGCTATTAAACTCGTTACCGAAGCGGTAAAAGAGACAGGAAGCAATCCCGCAAACTACCTTATAGCCGTTAAATACATTGAAACGCTGAAAGAGATGGTATCAGGCAAGGACAATAAAGTTGTCTACATTCCGATAGAAGCAACGGGAGTACTTTCTTCCATTGGCGGAATAAAGGATTTACTGACAAAAGCCAATTAATTGACGATTCAGGTTATTAATTAACTCGAGTCGCTAATTGCATACATGCAATATTTGTCAAAACCCACCCATGAATGAGCTACTGCGTTAGCTCCCGCTGCCGCGCACAGCCACCCTAAAGGTGGAAAAGAGGCTTCGCCTCTTTTCGATTCTCTATAATTTTTTGGCAAATGTTGCATAGTCATATCCTGGCTTTTGGTTAATTAGCAACTCAAGTTTTAAACAAAAAAAAAGCTCGTTGTTTTCGTGAACGAGCCGATAATCTATGTGTTATCTAGGAGGAGGGATATTAGGGTAACTTTTTAAATTAACACCGCATCTAAATACTTGTCGATAACAGTATTAATGAAATCCTCCTGAGAAGAACTTATTTTTTATTCTTTTTCAATAGCTAGTTTCTGCTTCCTTTTAACTTAACTTGAGTTTTCCTAACCGCTTCCTTACATATATATAAAAAAAAACTTTCCGGGAAAATTGCCAAAAAATTAAAAGAAATTTAAATTTATTTACATTTTTTATTTTTGTAAGTCTATAGCTTAAAAAACACCCTTAAGAAGAGAATTCTTGACATTATATAATTTTAAAATTGGTGTTAAAAATATAATAAGTGTTAATATATTTTTAAGAGAAGAAAATTTTATAAGGAAAAAATTCATGAAATGTTTATTCAAAACAGCTGTTCTGGCATTACTTTCAGTGGTTATACTAAATTCATACCCGGCTGCGGTTTTAGCGGAAAATGTCCGGGAAGAAGTTGAAAATAAGGCAACTATTCAAAAGTTCCGGCTGGAAAATGTAAGCGAAGTAAATCCGCTTGAGCTTGTTGAAAATCCCGACATGTTTATGGATAAGGAAGTTAAAATGACCGCTCAGTTTCATAAATTTTCTACTCTGGGGCTTGATTATGAGCGGGTTATGAGAAGTTCAAAAGATTATATTTCAATATTAATAAAAAGACCTGATGTCTCTGAAAAGTACGTTATCCCTCTTTCGGAATTAAAACTTATTATAAAAAGAGAGCAGGCTGAAGATCTTCTGGATATGGAAAGCGGGGACAAGGTTGAAATTACGGGAAAAGTTTTTTCTTCGGCATTAAAAGACCCCTGGGTTGATGTTTATGAATTAACCAGCTTAGAACCAAAGACTGTCGACGGTAAAAAAACTGATAAAAAAGCTAAAAAATAAAACCCTGAATTTATACCGGAACGAGGCAGCTCATACATTTTGCCCGTTTTATATCATTCTTCTTATCTGGTCTGAAATTACCGGGATTTCAGCATATTTTCCCCAGAATCCGCAGACTGCCATATAAACAGCAAGCGCCTGTACGAGAAATGTGGTTAAAGAAAGACCTAAAATCAACGGATATGCGGTTATATAGTAAAAGACGTTAACTATAAACGGGCCTATAAAAGGCATTATCTGGAAAAATCCCAAAAATATATTTATAATCAGGTTAATAACATAAATTCCAAAAAATATTAAAATTGACTGAAAAATATGAAATCTTGCAAAAGGAGAAAGGGACTTTCCTCTTATATGAGAGACAATAAGCCATATAAAACCGGCTAATCCATACGTAAGACCTGTCAGGCCGCTGACAATCCTGTCTTCGGCGTTTATGCCTGCCCTATAGTTCCTATATTCTCTCATATTTACTCATCCTCCGTTATTTTTTTAATCGTCATTTGCGCATACTCTTCTACGGCATCTTCATATAAGAGTTTAATTTTTATATTGTCCGGCTCAAGTTTATGTGCGGCTCTGTAATAGTCTATAGCATCCTCCAGCCTGCCGACTACAGCAAGAGTATTCCCCATCGCTATATTAGCCAGGGTATTCCTGGAATTTATTTTTATGGCTTTGTAATAATATTTTATTGCTTCATCGTAATACTTTTTTTCCGCAAGTGTATTAGCCAGTATAATTAAAATTTTCTCATCATTCTCATTCAGGGAGTATGCTCTTTGATAAAGCTCAATGGATTCCTCGCTTTTTCCGGCTTTGGACTTTACAATCCCATAGCATAAATAAGCTTTGTGATATTCAGGTTCTATAGAGATTGCTTTTTCAAAACACTCAAAGGCTTTATCATACCGATCCAGTTCAGAATACGCATTCCCCAGGCAAACAAAGGTTTTATAATCATTTATATCCAGCTCTGTAATCTTTTTATAAATATTTACGGCATCGCTATAATGTTCAAGTTCCAGGTAAATGTTAGCAAGGTTTATTAAATATTCCTGCTTTTCAGGATTTAACTTTATTGCTTTTATATAACATTTTACAGCTTCCTCCGGTTTACTAATCCCATAAAAAGCTGAACCGAAAGCCGCGTATATCTCAGGATTATCAGGAGATAAGCTTCGGGCTCTTTTTAAGTTTAAGATAGCTTTTTCATACCTGCCTTTTTCATGGTATAACCGGGCAATTTGCATATATATAAGGTAATTTTTAGGTTCCAGTTCTTTTGCGCGGTTAAAAAACTCCCGGGCTTTTTCTTCCTCGTTTTTTAAAAAAAAAGCAGAACCTATATTTAGTAAGTTTTCTATATTTTTAGAATCGTTTTTTAGAATTTCCTCATAATTTTTTATAATATCTTCATTTTCCCGGGAGTCGGGTAAGTTTTTCTCCAATACAAAAGAGGATTCAGGTTTTTCTACACATTCCTGAATCTTTCTTTTAAAGCTATCTTTATTCTTAAAAAATTTTCCCATTTTTTATAAAAAATTGTCAGTTTTAAAGATGTCTTATCCTTCAAAAATATAAGGAATTAAAGCATTTTCCCTTGCTTTTTTTACGGCTGTTGATACCTTTCTCTGGTGGAAAGCGCAATTTCCGGTAATTCTTCTTGGAATTATCTTTCCTCTTTCCGTAAGATATCTTTTTAGTTTAATGGTGTCTTTAAAGTCTATATCATCAACTTTGTCCGCACAAAAATTACATGGTTTAAACTTTTTTCTATCCTTCATAATTTATATTCCTCATTGTTAAAATGGTATTTCATCTTCGCCGATTAAATCATCATTATTAATTTCATCACTCAGGTTAAAGCTGTCTTCATCCCGGGAGGAGGTTGAAGTTGCGGAACCTGCCTGCCCGGACATAATTTCAACATTCTGGGCATTTATTTCAAAGAATTTTTTATCAGTTCCTGAATCGGTCTTAACGGCGTTAGTTTGTAACCTTCCCTCAACCACAACCATCTGGTCTTTCTTCACAATTTCCGCTATTCTTTCAGCGCTTTTTCCAAGAGAAAAGACCCTGATGGGTTTTTCTTCGTCTTCGATTCCAAAATTTATAGTGAAACTGGCTATAGCAAGGTTATTTTCCGTAAACCTTTTTTCCGGGTTTCTTAAAACTTTTCCTGTTATTACAATTTTGCTCACGCTCATATTGTTTACCTTTAATTTATTTCCTTATGCCTCTTTTTGAGTTGCAACCGGCGCTGAAGCGGCTTTAGCGATCGGCGCGCAGTGCGTGATAAAGTTCCTTAAAACATTTTCATTAAGTTTTAATTGTTTTTTTAGCTCGGTTAATTTATCAGGAGAAAACTCAATTATAAATGTAACACAAAAAGAGTCCTTATTACCCGAAATATCGTAAGCCAGCTTTTTACGGCCCATTTTATTGCAGTCCGTTGTATTCCCGCCCAGGTTTTTAATTGATGTTTCTATATTTTCTACTATCTGATCCGCATTTTCTATATCAAAACCGGTTTTTAGCAGACAAAAAAGTTCGTATGTACGCAATATTATCAATGCCTCCGTTTATTTAGCTGTAATTTTCATATATAATTTAGAAAATTATATTACCATGAAAAAAATTTTTTTTGTGAATAATTAATTCAGAGCTATTCAGTTCTAAATTGGATAAATTAAACTTAAACTGTCACCCCGCACTTGATGCGGGGTCTAGCCAATTAATGCTGATACGCGATAAGTAAGGAACAAAGAAAAAATTTTTTCATACCCACTTAAAAGTTGGCTAGATGCCGTGTCAAGCACAGGCATGACATATCTTTTTTAATTCCAGAATTGAAAGACCCTGATAATTAATTCAACTTTACTTTGAAAATTTATCAACCTGAATAACGAATTAAATATTTTCGAAATTCCTTGATAATAGTGATAAATGTTTAAAGTATAAAATCAAAGTAGAGATCAATTTCTTAAAGAAATTATAACGGATTATTAAATTTTTTATTGAAGCAAAATTACTTAGAAAGCTTATCAACTAATCTATCAAGACTATCCGCAACTTTACCCAGCTTATCTTCAATAACTCTCCCTCTTCTGCTTTCCATTACATTTAGATAAGTCAAAAATATAAGAATAATAAAAAGAAGGGGCATTAAAGTAATAATTAATGGATCTATAGCTAGACTTACCATTTTCTACAATCTCCAAAATACTTAACTTTTTAATTTTAATTAACTTTTTAAAATTTGACAAACTTTTATAAAAAAAATTTATATTAAATCTATCCTTCAATAAACAGCTTTTATTAGTCTTTATTTGCAATATCTATAAAATCAGGCCAGCTTAAAATTTCTTAATACTCATCCCAGTCCGGACGCAATATTTGTGGTTTCTTGAACAGTTTTTATCAACGCGGAACGCACATGCTCATTTTCCATTACTGAAAGTCCTGCAATTGTGCAGCCTCCCGGGGTAGTGACTTCATCTTTAAGAACGGCCGGGTGTTTTCCTGTTTCCAAAACCATTTTTGCCGCACCTATTGCGGTTTGAGCGGCAAGTTCTATTGCTGTTTCCTTTTTAAGCCCCATTTTTACCCCGCCGTCAGATAATGCGTCTATAACCAGGTACATAAATGCCGGCCCGCTTCCGCTAATACCCGTTACCGCATTTATAAGCTTTTCTTCAACTTCTATACATCTGCCCACTGCTTTAAAAATTTCCATTACAGTTTTTATGTCCCGCTGAGAAGCATGCTCTCCTTTGCAAACAGCTGACATTCCTTCTCGTATAAGTGCCGGGGTATTGGGCATTACCCTTATAACCGGGATTTCTGGATTAAGAGCCTTCTCCATAGAGCCTGTACTCACTCCTGCGGCTATAGACACAACCAATTTATCCTTTGTAACGGCATCTTTTAACTCTGATAAAACGGTTTCTACCGAATAAGGCTTAACGCAAAGGATTATAATATCCGAAAAAACCGCCACTTCTTTGTTGTCAGTAACAACCTGAACCCCTGTTTGTTCCGAAGCCTTTTGTGCAAGCTCAGGGGAAACCTCGGAAGCTTTTATGTTTTCTTTTGGAACGACTTCAGAGCTTACTATGCCTTTTATAATGGCTTTTGCCATGGTTCCGGCGCCTATAAAGCCTAATTTTTTCTGTTTATCCATAATTTATTTTCTCTTTAAGCTTATTTGACAACTGCTTTGTAGGAATCAAGGACTTCCTTGAGCTTTTTCTTTTCCTCATCAGAAAGCTTTACCAGCGGTGGTCTTACGGTATCCTCTATGATTCCTTCTTCTTGCATGGCTGCTTTCAAAGGTGTTGGATTTGGGGCAATAAACATAACCTTGAATAACGGGTATGTTTTATGCTGAATCCCTGCTGCTCTTTCAATATCGCCGTTTTTAAAGCTTGTAATCATCTCCTTAATTTTTTTGCCCACCAGGTGAGAAGCCACACTTATCACTCCATAGCCCCCAAGGGAAAGCATAGGCAGTGTTAAGCTGTCATCACCGCTGTATATAAGGAAGTCTTCAGGTGTTTTAATTGCTATTTCGGTTACAAGGTCAAGGTCTGCATTACTTTGCTTTACTGCGGCAATATTCGAATATTTTTCCGCAAGCTCCGCCATAGTATCAGCTGTCATATTTATTCCCGTCCTGCCGGGAATGTTATAGAGCATTACCGGCAAGTCAACTGCTTCAGCTACCTGCGAGAAATGCTCGATTAATCCTCTTTGAGAAGGCTTATTATAATATGGGACTACTGACAATATAGCGTCAGCTCCCGCATTTTCAACTTTTTTAGACATTTCAACGGCTGTTTTGGTACAGTTAGAGCCTGCTCCCATCATAATTTTAACCCTGCTGCCTACAGTATTTTTTACTGTTTTCAATATTTCAAGCTCTTCTTCATGGGTTAAAGTCGGGGATTCACCTGTTGTTCCCGCTACAAGTATTGCGTCTGATCCGTTGTCTGCAAGATGATTAGCTATTTTTTCCACAGAATGGTAGTCTACTTCAAGATTCTGGTTAAATGGAGTTAACATTGCCGTAACAACTTCGCCGATATTGATTCTCATAAATGTGCCCTCGTCTTAAATTTCAAACTTTATTTTATCAATAATAAAAGCTAATTTGTACAAATTTTTGATATTTTATGTAATTTTATTTAACCAAATTTAATTACAGATTGATTTTTTTATAAATTTTAAGGAATTTTTTATCAAGCTATAACGGAGTTTTAGCTAATTCGTGATTCAGGTTAATTAACTCGAGTCGCGAATTAGCTTAAAAGCAATTATAACAAGGTTTTAAATAGAGTTAAAATTTAAATTTTCAACATGAAGCAGACTACAAAAAT
>JANQIY010000007.1 GCA_028281965.1 Candidatus Gastranaerophilales bacterium | reverse complement strand
CAATCTCTAATTAGCCAAAAGCCAGGATATGACTGAGCAATATTTGTTTGCGAAGCGGGAGCGTAAAATGGTCCGGCTTTGCCGGTCATTTTAAAGCTCATTCATGCCAAAAAAATTATAGAGAATCGAAAAGAGGCGTAGCCTCTTTTCCACCTTTAGGGTGGCTGTGCGCGGCAGCGGGAGCTAACGCAGTAGCTCATTCAGGGTTTTGGCAAATATTGCATGTATGCAATTAGAGACTCGAGTTAAATAACCTGAATTACGAATTAAATTTTTTCGAAATTCCTTAATTTTTAATAAAAATTACTGGAAATATCCACGCTCCCTTTGGCTCCGCTCGTAATGACAGTTCTAACGCAGAATCGTTTCTAAATGTCTTGCCACGTCTTTATGAACTTCCTCAATGCTTCTGTTGGCATCAATTACTACGATTCTTTGCGGGAATTTTTCGGCAAGCTCAAGATAACCTTCTTTTACTTTCCTGTGAAAATCTTCAGCTTCTGATTCAAGCCTGTCTTTTTTATCCCCCACCCTTTGAGCGGCAATTTCAGTACTTACATCAAAGATAAAAGTCAGCTCAGGCATTAAGGATTTTGAAACAATATTGTTTAACTTAAGTATCTGCTCGGCTCCAAGTCCCCTTGCATAGCCTTGATAAGCCATAGTGGAATCAACATACCTGTCGCATAGCACATATTTCCCGTCTTCAAGCGCAGGAAGTATTTTTTCCTCTATATGCTGCGCTCTATCCGCAAGATATAGAAACAACTCGCAGTAAGGCGCTACATTACCGTCATAATTAAGTAAAATTTCCCTGATTTTGCAACCAAGCGCAGTCCCTCCCGGGTCACGCGTCTTTATAATGTCAATTTTCTTTTCTTCCAGGTATTTTGCGGCAAGTCCGAGCTGTGTTGATTTTCCGCAACCGTCAGTGCCTTCAAACGTAATAAACAAACCTTTTTTCATTTAAAATTCAAACTCCATAAACTTTTTCAAAAATTTTTAAGTAGGTAACAATAAATTTTTACTTCTTATTTTACTCGAGTTGCTAATTGCATGTATGCAACATTTGCCAAAACCCACCCATGAATGAGGCTATGCTCCCGCTGCTGCAGCATGAATGAGCTACTGTGTTAGCTCCCGCTGCCGCGCACAGCCACCCTATAGGTGGAAAAGAGGCTCCGCCGCGAAATGCGGACAGCTTGCGAAGCAGGGACTGCACGTTGTTTCG
>JANQIY010000334.1 GCA_028281965.1 Candidatus Gastranaerophilales bacterium | reverse complement strand
AAACTAGCCCCCTCCCTTTAGAAGGGAGGGGGTTGGGGGTGGGTTGTAAAATTTTCGATTTTACAAATTAATTCGCGACTCGAGTAAATTATTTTATTTTTTCCAGGACTATTTCCGGTGTAATTTTTTTCATACATTCCATAAAATTGTCTTTTCTGGGGCAATTTCTTTTAAAACACGGTTGACAGGGCAATTCCGCCGCTATCGCAGAATGTTTTTCCCCGTAAGGAGGAGTTCTCCTTACTCCCGTAGAGCCGAAAACCATTATTATTTGAGGCACCTGGGTGGCATTGGCAATATGCGCAGGGCCTGTATCAGGTGCTATTAAATATTTTGAGCGGTTAAACAGCTCTATAAGTTCCATAATATTTGTTTTGCCTGCCAGTGTTAAATAGTCTTGAGTATTTGCCAGTTTTGTAATTCTCCGGATAAGAGCATTATCCCTCTCTGTCCCTGTAAAGACCACTTTATATTTTTCGGAAAGCTCATCCAGAAGCTGTGCCCAGTATTCTTCCGGCCAGTGTTTTGAAGGCCAGATTGTCGAAGGGCAAAAAATCGCAATATCCCTACCTTCAGCAGGAAGAAGCAGGTCGGTTATTTTCTCTTTAACTTCCGGGCTTATGGGAGGCAGGCTGAACTTAACCTCGTTAACCTCTGCTCCCAGATGTTTTGCAGGTTCTAAGTATCTTTCAATTATCGGTTTTTCCGGATCGAAGTTGTCATGGGCGGGAAGTTTGTTGTTTATGAAAATATCCGCAAACTCTCGCGTGTCTTTATGGGCTATTCGGCGGGGAGCTCCGCTTAAAAATGCTACTAAACCGCTTTTAAATAACTCCTGTAGATCAATCGCCGCATCAAATTTTTCTTTTCTTATCTCAGATATTACCGCCGCAAATTCCTGAATATTTCGCAGGGAAATCCCCCGTTTTTTCCACTTATTCCGGGGAAAAACAAAAACCTTATCCACAAGGGGATTGTTAATTATCAGCTCTGATGCCCTGTCTTCCACTGCCCAAGCGATTTCACACCCCGGCATGTGTTTTTTCAGGCTGTTGAGAATCGGCAGGGAATGCACAACATCACCAATTGCGCTGAGTCTTACTATTAAAATTTTTTGCGGGAATTTCACAAAAAACTGCCTGTTTTTCCTGTTTTATACTAAAATGAGTTAGTTTTCTTAAAATCGGGCATGAATGAGGCTATGCTCCCGCTGCCGCCGGCAAAGCCCGACATTAAGAAAACGTCGCTCCTGCTTCGCCATACCGATTTA
>JANQIY010000306.1 GCA_028281965.1 Candidatus Gastranaerophilales bacterium | reverse complement strand
TACGATCATGCAATTACAACAGCAATTGGATCAGCTTGAAAAGCGCACCGAAAAACTTGAAGCTCGGACCAAACAAAATTCTCAAAATTCAAGCAAGCCACCTTCTTCAGACAGTCCTTTCAAAAAGAAAAAGAAGAAGGCAAAACCCAGCAAACGTAAAAAGGGTAATTCCTCTTGTCGCAATACGGGCACACTTCTTTGTCCCTTCTATCTTAATATGAATTTATGCCTTGGAGAATAATTCCAAAATTTAACGAATTCTGTTTCTAAACCTATTTTTGATTGATTCATTTCACTTTCTGGATACGCAGCAGTTACTAACCCTATATTTTCATCTTTATCCCATTCTTTTAACACATAATTGGTAAATTCAATAGTTTGCTTATCATCAGTAAAATAATGTCCAATTGCCAGACGTAAAAATTCGGGATCTTCATCAGGTCTTTCTGCGTCCCATATCCTATAGCCTATTGGTAACAAACTCAAAAATTGCTCTTTCGAGAGCCTAGGCTGAACATATTTTAAATCTGTTTCCGGCAATAGAACTTTCTGAAACCAAAGAGAATATACTTCTGCTTCCTCTTCATATAGCAAAGTTGCTATTTCATGAGAAGGTATAAATTTAAATCTTTCAGGGGAAAATAGGTTATTCTTTTTTAAAAATGATTTTTTTTTAATGCTTAATCGGGCCAATTTAATGAAAGATCGAAATTGCCACATCATAACAGGGCGTACAGATATCCACACAGGAATTTGCGTATCAGCATTAACCATATATATCGCTAAAGACAACTCTACAACATCAAACCAAAGATCTCCTTCACAACTATTTAATGGCGGAACCCTGCCTACCGTGCAAATAAATTCATCCCACACACCCCCATTAAACCGAAATGATGCTAAATCCCCATTTTTTAAAAAAAAATTTAGGGCCTCGGACTCTTCGTTCATTCCCAACTCTGACAAACATTTGGCTAATGTTAAGCCTTTTACGTTATTGGGTTTTTCAATATAGTCTTGAAAAGCCTTTTCTATGGGATAAATTATTTTTGACATCACAAATACTCACTTCTATTTTATTTTCGGAAGCTCATAAGAACCTTCAAGAGGAAAGTCAGGGTCACCTTTTGGGTGAACTCTTTGGCTGGCGGATCTAAGCATGGCAGCTTCATCCCAAGTTTTAGGTCTTATTTTCTTGGGAAGATCTGCAACGTTAATTCCTCTTGAATCTGCGATTTTTTGCCTGAGATCAAGCATCTGGTGCACCTTAGTATTCTTAGGGGTAAATCTTCCAACCAACGCATCTGGTAATCGATCAAAAGGTTTATGGACGGCAGCAGGGACCTTTTCCAAACCGCCCATATAGGCAGATACAGGCCTTCTATGATCTAAAGTTTTGAAAGAGCCATCAGGCATCTCAACAACATCTATAGTTCCCTCAGGTTTAAATCCGCGCCATTTCATATTTCGTGCAACTTCCTCAAGCGATTGGCCTGCCCGCGTTGCTGGACTGATAGATGCTTGAGTATATTTTATTTTATTTATTGGAATATTCTTTACAGATAAATTTCCGCTAATCTTTGGATTTATTAGGTTGGCTTTCAATCTTGGATTGACAATGGTATTCTTATTAGAGCTCAACTTGCCTATCGCTTTGTTAATTACCCTAATTCCTCGTTTCGCCTCAACAGTCATTTTGCTGACAAGCTGGCTCTTTGCTCTTACCATACTGGTGCGCCAGGCGCGAACCGGTCGCATTGCTCGTCCGCCCCCTCCATGAACGCCGGCTGGTAAATTCAAAAAGGCCGTGC
>JANQIY010000301.1 GCA_028281965.1 Candidatus Gastranaerophilales bacterium | reverse complement strand
TCTATCCGGCAAACATAATAGACAATAGCCCTGACTAAATAGAACCCGCATCAGATACGAGGGTGACACTTACGTAAAAACTTTTTCAATCTTCCTTATCAATGGATTTCCTATTTCGTGATTGGAGTTAATTAGGGATTCGAGTTAATTAAGTTTTTAAAAAATTCTTTTTTATATTGAATTTTTCTACTTTTGTATGTTTTTTATAATTTATTTAATATATACTGTTTAAGGAAAAGTAAGAGAGAGAAGAATAAAGAAGGAAAAAATTACAAGATGGAATCAATTGAACGTTATTCGTTAAAAATCGGCGAACATGAAGTGGAGCTGGAAACAGGCAGGCTTGCAAGATCAGCAAGCGGAGCTGTTACAGTAAGGTGTGGAGATAATGTGCTGTTAATTTCAGCTACCGGGTCTGAAAAACCAAGGCCGGGAATCGACTTTTTCCCGCTGCTGGTTGACTATGAAGAAAAATTATCTTCCATAGGAAAAATCCCGGGAAGCTTTTTAAGAAAAGAAGGAAGACCTTCTGATAAGGCAATTTTAATAAGCAGGCTTATTGACAGGCCTATTAGACCGTTATTTCCGAAGGGATACAGGAATGATGTCCAGATAGTGGCCACAACACTGAGTTCAGACCAGCAGTTACAGCCTGATACATTTGCAATTTTCGGGGCATCCGTTGCTCTCGGGTTATCAGGACTCCCGTTTGAAGGCCCAATAGGCGCTGCAAGGGTTTCAGAGATTGACGGGCAGTTTGTGATAAACCCAACATACGATCAAGCCCAGGCAAGCGATCTCGATATAGTGGTAGCAGGGACAGAGGACTCTGTGATTATGGTGGAAGCTGGTTGTAAGTTTGTTTCGGAGGATAAAATCCTGAGCGCCGTTGAGACTGCAATGGAAGAAATCAAAAAGCAGGTGCAGGCGCAAAAAGAATTTTTTGCGCAATGCGGGGTTCAAAAACAGGAATATGTAGACCCTTACGACACATCAGAGATCAAAACCCTTGCCGCTGAGGCTTGCAAGGATAAGATTCATGAGGCATATCACCAGTTTGACAGGGATACGAGAAAAGAAATACTTAATTCCGCAAAGGAAGACCTGCAAACAAAAATTGATGCGCTTGATGATGAGCACGCGATTAAAAAAATGCTGGAAGACTCCGGTCTTGACCTTGTAGGCGAGGAATTTAAGTCCCTTGAAAAACAAATTATGAGGGACATGATAATCAACGAAGGAGTAAGGGCCGACGGCAGAAAATACGATGAAATCAGGCCAATCACCTGCGAAGTCAGCTTCCTGCCGAGGGTTCACGGCTCAGCGATATTCACCAGGGGAAATACACAGGTACTTTCTTCCGCAACACTTGCAGGCCCGGGACTTGCACAGGAACTTGAAGGCGTTGACCCGCAGACTGAGAAAAGATATATGCATAATTACGCATTCCCCGGCTTTTCAGTAGGCGAAGTCAGACCTATTAGAGGGGCGGGAAGAAGGGAGATAGGCCATGGTGCGCTTGCTGAAAGGGCAATCCTGCCGGCATTACCTTCAAAAGAGGAATTTGTCTACGCAATCCGCGTAAACTCAGATGTCCTGGAATCCAACGGCTCAACCAGTATGGCAAGCACCTGCGCAAGCTGCCTTGCCCTTATGGACGCGGGCGTTCCCCTCAGAACCGTGATTGCGGGCGTTGCTATGGGGCTTGTTAAAGAAGGCGATAAAACGGCAGTGCTTACTGACATCCAGGGAATTGAAGACTTCCTGGGCGATATGGACTTCAAAGTCACAGGCGACAGGGAAGGCATTACGGCCCTTCAGATGGACATGAAAATCAAGGGAATCGACCTTTCAGTCCTCAGGCAGGCGATAAACGACGCTAAGGAAGGCCGGTTATTTATACTTGATAAAATGATTGCCACTATTGCAGAGCCAAGAGAAGAGCTCTCCGAGTATGCTCCAAGGCTTGAAACCCTGAAAATCGATCCTGACACTATTGGAGGACTGATTGGCCCGGGCGGAAAGACAATCAAGGCTATTATCGAAGAAACCGGCGCTACTATTGACATAGAAGATGACGGCACAGTCCATGTCGGCTGCAATGAGCCGGAAGGTATGAAAAAAGCCAAGCAAAGGATTAAACAGCTTACCTTAAAACTTGAACCGGGTATGATTTTGCCGGGTAAAGTCGTCAGAACCCTTCCTATAGGGGCATTTGTAGAAGTTGCTCCCGGCAAGGACGGCCTGGTTCATATCTCAAAACTTGCGCCAAGACGCGTAAATTCTGTTGATGAAGTCGTAAACATTGGCGATAAAGTGGTTGTAAAGGTCATCGGAATTGATGATAAAGGCAGGGTGAACCTTTCCATTAAAGATGTGACTCAGGATGAAAAAGAAACTGCTTTAGCAGGCAGTTTATAAGTTTATAATTACTTTATTTTTACTGGAAAACGGGCTTTAAAGCCCGTTTTCCAGTAATTCAAGCAGTTCTGTTATACGCCAGTAGCGATTTTCTATGTCTTTAAACGTCAGGATATAGCAGTCCTCGTTAATATCTTTAGCGTCATTTATCAACGCATAGTTTGCCAGCTTTGATAAAACCCTGAGCATGTCCAGTTCATTGTATATTTCCTGTATTAAGTTTTGTTGCATTTGATATAGTCTTAATTATGCTATTGTTCCCTTATAACTATATATTAATCTTTTTGGAAACAAATGTCAATATCTTTTAATATAGCTATAAAGGATTTAATCAGGATTTTTAGAATGTTAACAGCAAGGGAGCAAGTAAAGTTTCTTCTTTTAAAAGAAAAAATGACTATAACTGAACTTGCTGATGAAATGTCAAGGCAAACAGGAAGAAGCTATACTAGACAAAGTATTTCAAGCAAGTTGTATAAAGGGACACTTAGATATGATGAAGTTACAGCTATAGCAGAGATACTCGGCTATGAAATTGACTTTAAAAAGGTTCCTTTTAATCAATGAGTACAAGAGAACAAGTAAAAGTACTTTTGCTTAAGAGAAATATGACAATGACTGAATTGGCTCAAAAAATGTTAGAATTTTACGGCAAAAATTATTCACGACAGAATCTTTCTAATAAATTGTCCAATGCTACTCTTCGTTTTGAGGAGTTTGAGGTTATTGCAAAAATTTTAGAGTATAGAATTGAATTAACAGATGAAAGATTATAAAAATGCTTACAGCAAGAGAGCAGGTAAAATTTTTACTTTTAAAGGAAAAAATGACAGTTACTGAACTTGCAAAGGAAATGACTGCCCATACAGGAAAACATTGGTCCAGGCAGGCTCTTTCAAGCAAACTTTCAAGAGGGACACTGCGATATGATGAAATTACAGCCATAGCAGAGATACTCGGCTATGAAATTGACTTTAAAAAGGTTCCCTTTAAATGAGGAAGCCTGTCCCGTACTTGATACGGGATGGTAATCCGGCCAGATAACAATAATAGTCCTTTATGCCAGGTTGGACAGATTCCCACGTCGCTTCGCTCCTCGGAATGACACGAGAGACTTTATAAAAGTTTAATCAGGATTTTTAAGAATGCTAACAGCAAGAGAACAGGTAAAATTTTTACTTTTAAAAGAGAAAATGACCATAACGGAACTCGCCCAGGAATTGACAAAACGTACGGGTAGAGAATACACCAGACAGGGTATTTCAAATAAATTTTCAAGAGGGACACTGCGATATGATGAAGTTACAGCCATAGCAGAGATACTCGGCTATGAAATTGACTTTAAAAAGATTCCCTTTAAATGAGGAAGCCTGTCCCGTACTTGATACGGGATGGTAATCCGGCCAGATAACAATAATAGTCCTTGATGCCAGGTTGGACAGATTCCCACGTCGCTTCGCTCCTCGGAATGACACGAGAGACTTTATAAAAGTTTAATCAGGATTTTTAAGAATGCCAGCAGCAAGAGAACAGGTAAAATTTTTTTACAACTGGAATAACTTTTATAATAAAATTTACATTATGAAACACGAATTTAAAATAAAAGTATATCCCGGTGATACCGACTGCTACAACGTTGTATGGCATGGGGCTTATATAAAATGGCTCGAGGCAGGAAGAATTGAACTCCTGGAAATGATGGGCATTAAATTTTCAAAAATGGAGGAAATGGGTATATTAATGCCTGTTACCGAGATAAATATCAGGTATAAGCACTTTGCAAAGACTTATGACGAGTTATCAATTGAAACGTCCATTCAAGAAACAGGCAGGACACATCTAACCTTTTACCAGGAGATAAAAAACATCAATACCGGGGAATTGGTACTTTTTGCAAAGATAAAAGGCGTTACCACAAGCAGGGAAGGGAAACTTTTCAGGGAAATTCCCGGGTATATCAGCGAGCAGCTAAGTCAATCCTGCCTGCATACTTGATTTGTCTTTTTTAAATGATTGTAAAAAAAAGCTAGTTTCAGATACAATATTAATACTAAATTTCAATTAATGAAGTAAAAAATACAGAAAATGTCATGCCGTGCTTGACGGGCTGCTCCGTGCAACGACACGGGGACATCTTGATAACTTCGGTATAAAGCTATCAGCTCTTAATGACAACTAAAAAGATCCCGGATCAAGTCCGGGATGACAATCCTCTTCTCTACTCACTTGATTGTAAGTTGGTACTTAACTAAATCTTATAAAGAAAAGGCGAAGAATGGCGGTTGAATATAAAACTCCACAAAAAAGCTATAAAAACCCGATAAGGGAAATTGACCTGAACGGCGTAAAAACCGGCGGGGAAAGCTCGTTTTTGTTTATGCACAGGGAAACCGGCAATTCCTTAAAACCCCTTGTTGCCTGCGAAATTCCCGTGAATATCCCGAAAAACTACCCCGAGTTACTTATCCGGGCATGGGGAGATAAAATCCATTCTCCTGAAGAATGCGTAAAAACCTCGGAAACGGCCGGGTTCGACATAATTGCGCTCAGGTTTAATATTGAGGATGAGGATGAAATCCCGCAAAGCCTGTCCAGGCTTAAGAAAATCCTTTCAATAACCACCTTGCCGATTATTATTACAGGTTCGTTCAAAAGAGAGCTTGATGTAAAGCTTTTACCGGAGCTGGCCAGGGCTGCTGATAGGAAATGCACAATAGGTGTGGCAGAAGAAGAAAATTACAAAGAAATTGCCCCGGTTATAAGGGATTGCGGACATAATATCATTGCCAGAACCCCGATAGATATAAATTTAACCAAGCAGTTAAACATTTTACTTACGGAAATTGAGTTTAGCCCGGACAGGATACTGATTGACCCTAATACAGGAGGACTTGGGTATGGTCTTGATTATGCCTACAGTATAATTGAAAGGATTAAATATGCCGCCCTTACAGGCGATACAATGCTGAATATGCCTGTAATAACCTTTGTGGGCGAAGAGGCATGGAAGACCAAGGAATCGAAATCCACTTCTGTTCCTGATGAGTGGGGGGATTTCAGGACAAGAGCACTTGCCTGGGAAACCATTACCGCTACTTCAATGCTGGTTTCAGGTTCAAATATTGTGGTGATGAGACACCCTGATGCGGTAAATTACATTAAAAATTTCATAAATGAGACACATAAATAAAACATGTTTTTGAAGAGATAAGACAGAGCCGGGCCGTGTTTACAGGAAATTTAAAAACTTATAAGACATATATAAAAGAACTTTTGCTGTTTTCTTTGCCCATTATTATGGGCAATATCGGACATATATTGATAGGAGCGGGAGACGTCTTTATTGCGGCAAAACACGGGAGCAGCACCATAGAGGCTATCAGCATCGCAACTTCAATTTCAATGAGTATTTTTATCGTAGGAATCGGGCTTTTAGCCAGTGTATCCCCGGTTTTGTCCAATTACAGGGGCGAGCGCAAACGCACTAAGAAATTCTTCATGGTAAGTGTTTATTATTCGCTTGTTTTAGCGTTAATTGTCTGTGCAATAAGCCTTTTAAGCGTGTTATTTATAGATAAAATCGGATTTGAAGCCCATCTGGCGCCTTTAATCAAAGAATATATAGCAATTACCGCCTTTTCTATTTTTGGAGCGTATTTGCATTTTGGTTTAAAGGAATTTTTGCAGTCTTATGAAATAGTATTCCTGCCTAATATCATTGCTATAATGGCAATTTTCGTTAATATACTTTTAAATGTTTTTCTGGTATTTGGAGTATGGGTGTTTCCGGAGCTGGGGATCAAAGGCCTGGCGATCTCCAGCCTTATTGTAAGGTCCTTGATGGGAATAACACTGTTTTTATACTGTATAAAGTTTGTAAAAGGCAGTTTAAATATAGATAAAGCATATATTACACAGCTTGTAAAGATTGGATATCCTATTTCAATAGGCTTATTACTGGAATTCCTGGGATTTAACATAATAACAATCATAGTAGGAAGGATTTCCGGGGTTTTTGCCGCTGCTCACGGCATAGTCCTTACACTGGCAAGTATTACGTTTATGATTCCCCTTGCGATTTCGAACGCTATGGCGGTTAAAGTGGGTTATGCAAACGGTGCGAAGAATTTTACCGAACTAAAACGTTTTTCCTATACGGGAACATTTATTGCTTTTGTGTTCATGGTTATTACGGGAATTTTATTCTTTATTATGCCCGGTTTTTTCATAAAAATATTTACATCAGACCCTGAACTGCTTGCGGTATGTGTCCCGCTTTTATATGTGGCTGCGTTGTTTCAAATTTTTGACGGGCTGCAGGTTGCGCTGGGCGGGGTTTTAAAAGGTTTAAAGATGACCCAAATTGTCACTTTTGCAATGTTTGCCGGCTACTGGATAATAGGTATTCCGCTGGGCAGCCTGCTTGCTTTTGGGTTCAGCCTCGAACTTCTCGGCTACTGGATTGGCCTTGCGCTGGCATTGTTCAGCGTGAGTCTTTTTATGCTCTTTGTTTTAAGCAAAAAATTTTCTGTTTTGAAAAACGCATATTTGACTTAAGATACACATGTTATGAAAAAATCTTACAGGCTCATTGATACTCATGCTCACCTGGATTTTGATGATCTCAGGGAAAATCTCGATGAAGTTATTGGAAATGCGCTTGATGCGGGAGTTGAGAAAATTATAATTCCTGGGGTTACTCTTCAGGACACTCCTAAAATTATTGAAATTATTGATAAATACGATAATATATTCGGTGCGGTCGCCGTACATCCGACCGAGGCAAAAAACTGGCAGGACACGGACTATGAAAAGCTGAAAAGTTACGCTCAAAACGGGAAAATTGTTGCAATAGGCGAAACGGGACTTGATTACTACTGGGACAAAACACACATAGACAGGCAAAAACATATATTAAAAGAGCATTTAAGGCTGGCCCGGGAGTTAGACCTGCCGTTAATCGTCCATAACCGGGACGCTCATGCGGATACACTTGAAATTTTAAAGGAATTTCCTGATGTAAAAGGGGTTATGCACTGTTTTTCAGGAAGCGCCGAGTTTGCGCTGGAATGTACGGAAATCGGATTTTACATTTCGCTTGGCGGTCCCGTAACGTTTAAAAATTCCAGGAAGCCAAAGGAAGTTGCTGAAAAAGTTCCGCTGGAATGGCTGATGGTTGAGACGGATTCCCCTTTTCTCGCTCCTCATCCCTTCAGGGGCAAGCAGAATGATCCTTCGAAAGTAAAGTTCATAGCCAAAACCATCGCTGAAATTAAAGGCTTAAGCTTTGAGGAAGTTGCAAACACTACTTCTGATAACGCCGAAAAGCTGTTTAACCTGAACCTTTAAATAACCAGGCATAGGAAAATCTTTTAAGAGCGCTATAGGTGTCGTTCTTCACCTGGTGAAGGGCCTGTTTAATTGAGCTTACGAGGTGACAAAAATAAAAAGAGCCTGATTTTATCAGGCTCTTTTTATTCATATAGTTAATATTATGCAGTCGCTGTAAGCTTAGCTCCAGTGTTATTTCCATTATTCGGGGAAAGTCCCAAAGAAGCGGCTACTCCGGAGAGAAAACTCTTGTCTTCTTCACTAAAATCACCGTCTGCCGTAAGTTCTGCATACATTGCTTGTAATAAAACCTTTATTTCTTTTTCACTCATCTCTGTCTGCTGATCTGTCTGCTGATCTGTGTTATTCGCTCCCTGAGATGATTGCAAAGAAGCAGCTACTTCAGAGAGAATGCTTTCGTCTTCTTTACTAAAATCACCGTCTGCCGTAAGTTCTGCATACAGGTTTACCAGAACGTTATTTGTACCGTTAACACCACCGTTAATTCCGTTAATACTCATACTCTTTTTTCCTCCTCAATGAATTTTTAAATTATTTTTCTCACACTTTACTTATGTATATATAAAAAAGAAAAGGTTTTTAAAATTGCTAAAATTATAAAAACAATTTTATCTGGTTTATTAACTATTTATAGGAATTTTGATGTTTTTAAATAATTAGCAGACATATAATATTCCCTATAAAAATATTATAAATATATTTGATATATATAGACTTGTTACATTTTTAGATTAAGTTTTATGAAGTTATGCGTTTATTTTGCATATAAATTTTACCAGGATGTATATGTTTTGAGTTTATTTTGTAATGACAGTGCTATTTTTTGCGCATATAATGATAAAAATACAAAGTTTTTATAACAAAGGATAACAAAAAAATGAATGAAACATGCATAAAAATCGCCGTACCCAACAAAGGCCGGCTTTTTGAAGACACACTGGATCTTTTTCGCAGGGCAGGTATTTCCATAACAAAAAATGACAGAAAGCTTTATGCAACAAGCCAGGATGGCAATTACACCCTGGTTTTTGTAAGGACACAGGATATTCCAAACTTTGTAAGCGACGGGGTTATGGATATGGGTGTTACAGGTCAGGATGTTGTGGCAGAAAGCGGTGTTGCTGTTGAAGAAATCCTTGAACTTAACTTCGGGGCCTGCAGAATGATTGTTGCTACCAGGGAAGATTCCCCTATAAATAAAGCAGAAGACCTTCCTGACAATATTAAAATAGCAACATCCTTCCCTAACATAGCAAAGAAATATTTTGAACAACTAAATAAAGAGGTAAAGATAATAGAAGTCTGCGGAGCAACGGAGATTACCCCGAGGCTAGGTCTTTCAGACGTTATAGTGGATATAACTTCCAGCGGTTCTACTTTACAGACAAACAACCTTAAGATAATCGGGGAAATCATGACTTCTAAAGCCGCCGTAATTGCAAATCCCGGTTTAAGCTCACAACGTCCGGCAAAGCTGGAATCTTTCATAAGAGCGGTTAAGTCCGCGCTTGACGCGGAGGAAAAGAAATACCTGATGGCAAACATTCCCAGGGCAGTCTTAAGTGAGGTCAAAACCATTCTTCCGGGGTTAAAATCCCCAACAGTGGTGGGATTGCTGGATAATGAAAATGAAGTTGCAATCCATGTGGTTGTCAGCAAGAAAAATATCTATGAAAGCATAGACAGGCTAAAGCAGCTAGGCGCGACAGGAATACTGATTATGACAGTTGACCAGATGGTCCCCTAGTTAACTCAGATTACGAATTGTATGTATGCAACTAGAGATTCAGGTTAATTATTCTCCAGTTTTGGCTAAAATCCTGGTGAGTCCAAAAAGAACTATTCCAAGCCCAATAATAGTGATCAGGCCTGCCTTGTAATTTTTTTGGATTTGTTCTTTAGCAAACTCAATTTCCGGATGCTTTGCCATAAAATAGCCGGTTTTATACCCTGTGCCAGTTGCAAACTTAACGCCCTGCCCGGTTTTTTGCAGCAGTCCCATCATATTTCTAAACCTTTTGCCGTTTTTTTCCGTAGCCCTCATTTCAATTCCCCCATTTTTTACAGGTGAGTTTTTTATATCGATTTCAATAAGTAATCATTAAATGAAAATAATATTCATAAATCGGTATGGCGAAAATGAGCTGTTTAGCTCCTGCTTTCGCAAGCGGGAGCGACATTTCCGTTATGTCGGGCTTAAGCGGGAGCCTGGTCTCATTCATGCCTGCGGCAGCGGGAGCATAGCCTCATTCATGACCGGTTTTAGCAAGAAGCAGACTACAAAAAATCTTAGTCACAGCCTTTGCGGCGCCGAAGATTTTTTTCCGCTGTCCTTATCGGAAACTAACTCATTCTGGTATAGTTATTACATATAATAAATGCCGGTTTTGAAATTTATATTCCCCTGTAGTCTGATTAGCACGGATATCTATAATGGTGGATAAAGATTTCTGTCACTTTTAAGACAAACAGATTATTTTTCAGGCAGTTTTATCTTATAATGAAACTTCCGGGAAAGAAATAAAACTTAAAGGTTTAAATAAAATGATTCTGGTGGTGGATAATTATGATTCCTTTACATACAACCTTGTCCAGTATCTTGGCGAACTGGGCCAGGAATGTTGTGTCTATAGAAACGATCAAATTTCGGCAGAAGAAGCCAAAAAGCTTAATTTTTCCAGTATAATAATCTCACCCGGGCCGGGAACGCCTTGTGATGCGGGGATTTCAAAATCCATAATCTCGGAGTTCGCGGGTAAAGTACCGATTCTCGGTGTTTGCCTGGGACACCAGGCCATAGCCGAAGTTTTCGGGGCAAAAGTTGTCAGGGCGCCTTACCTTATGCATGGAAAAACCTCAGAAATTATATATAATTCCGGTGAACCGCTGTTTGAAGGGATTGAAAATCCGTTTACCGCAACAAGATACCACTCCCTGGTAGTTGATCCCGTTTCGATAACCGCTGCCCCCCTGCTGCAAACTTCCAGAACGCCTGATAACCTGATAATGAGCTTAAGACATAAGGATTTTAACAACCTGATCGGCATACAATTTCATCCGGAATCAATACTCACAAAGCCCGGTTACCGGATTTTATCAAATTTCTTAAACCTTTTATAAATTTTGGCGGTCTCCCGATATTATGTTGATAACTCCCGAAATGTCATTCCGAGGAAGCCTGCCCCGAATCTGTCTAAAGCTATTAGTGATCTTAATAAATAAACGTGGAATTGAAAATATAAAACGTCGTATGTCATTGCGAGGAGGGATTTTCAAGTATATTAATCTCTTATGAGATTAATATACTTGAAAATCCTGACGTGGCAATCTGTCAAACAAACATTAAGGAATAAAGAAAAAATTCTTACACATTGTGTCATGCCGCACTTGAGAAGCCTGCCCCGTGCTTGACACGGGGGCATCTATTTAATTAGCACTTAGTGCTATCAGTATTATAGCGAAGTTACTTAGACCTCGTGTCAAGCACAGGGTGACACTTACGTAAAAACTTTTTCAACCTCCCTTAATGTGCTTTATAACCGGACAGATCATCACCCCGTGTCAAGTACGGGACAGGCTCCTGATGACAAATGCGCATTAATCGCATTTAACGATTATCTATTGAAATTGGTATTAGTGGTCTTAATAAATAGCCTGTAATCCTGTTTGGACAGATTGCCACGGGCTCTCAAATTGTCATTGAGCCCTCGCAATGACAGTTTGAGGGTTATCAACACAGTTTCGGAAGACAAGGAAATTTTACAAGCTGTCCTGTTAAAGCCTGCAAATCCTGTTTTATTTATATTGTTTTTTAACCAGACAGGCTAATACCTTATAAATGGTCGTTATTAACCAGGTATTCCCTTATGTTATTCAACGCAGACTGGACAATCCTGGTAATCCTGGAAGAAGATAAACCGACCTGGCTTGCTATGTCTTTTATTTGAAGGTTTCTGTAAAACCTGTACTCAACAATAGTTCTTTCCTTTGGAGGCAGGCTTGCAATAGCTTTTTTAATGGCCTTGCTAAGCTCTATCAACTCCAGTCTTTCCTCGGGAAGGGCTGAACCGTCTTTTAAAAAGTCAAACGGCGTATCGTTATCAGAAGACTCAGCTATACTGTCAATAGAAAGAATAGTACCGTAAATCCCTTCCCTCAGTCTTTCCGGAGTTGCGTCCACTCCTCCTGCACCGTCATCTTCACCTTCAGGTTTTTCACCATGCTTATAAGAGTACCACTTGTAGCGGTTTCGCAATTCATTTCTAATAGCCCATCTTACAGCTGTCCCAATATAAGACTTATTGTATTTTTCAAGATCTTCTTCGGTTTTACCCTTAATAAGGGCCTGAACAGCAATTATACCGATACTAACCAGTTCTTCATGTTCTACCATGTGGTTTGGTATACGCTTTTGCTCTATTCGCGCCACCTTTTCAACAATGTCTATATAGTCTTTAACCCTGCTGTCCACTGATTTCGTAACTTTCTTAATAAATTATAAGGTCTGCTTATTATCTGATTTTTTTTTCTTATCTAGATTATATACAAATAATAGAATTTCCGCTACCGCTTTATACAATTCCGGCGGAATCTCCCTGTTAACTTCAACAAACCGGAATAAAGCACGCGCAACAGGCGGGTTTTCTATAACCGGGATATTATGTTCCCTGGCAATTTGTGTAATTTTTTTTGCGAACAACTCCGTTCCTTTCGCAAGAACCCTTGGAGCCTCCATTATATCAGGTTTGTATTTTACTGCCACAGCTATATGGGTTGGGTTTGTGGTTACAAAATCAGCTCCCGGTACAGCTTCCAGCATTGACTGCTGGAGCATTTGCTGACGTTTTTGCCTCAGCGCTGATTTCATATGCGGGTCGCCTTCAGTATTTTTATATTCATCTTTAATTTCCTTGAAAGACATTTTTTGGTCTTTTAAAAATTTCCACCTGGTAAACAAATAATCCACACCTGCTATGAAAAGAAAAATAATTCCCGCTTTTGTTATAAAGTCGAGTATCATACTTCCGAATTCAAAAAGTATTGAAAAAGTGTTTTCCATAGCGCAAAGAGTAAGTAAAGCCGGAATGTGGGATTTGAATGTGAAAAATGCAACTGTGCCGAGAATCAGAACTTTCAGGATATTTTTCGCCAGCTCAAAATAAGTTTTCACATTAAAAAATATGTTTTTAAAGCCTGTGACCGGATTAAGCTTGGAAATTTTCGGCTCCAGGGTTTTTGTTGCTAATAAAGGCCCTACCTGGATAAAATCCCCTACAATTGCTGTTATAAAAGCAAGAAGCAAAATAGGGCCAATAATTAAGATAGTAGGTAATGCCGCAAGAAAGAATATATAGAGGTAACCTATTTTTTCAACATGGGCGTTAGGAATTTGCTCATAAACCAGGACAAAGAGCTTTGAAAACTGCTGCCAGAGAATTGGCGCAATATAATATATGGTAGTAAACATTACAATCAAGGAAATAGCCGTGGATAAATCCTTGCTTTTAACTACCTGGCCTTCTTTTTTTGCTTTTCTTAATTTCTGGGGCGTTGCCTCAAATGGCTTATCTTCATCAGCCATAATATATTCCCTATTGCCTAACCACTCTTTGTAAATATTATAACTTAAGCGTCAAAGCTGTCATTTTTTTACTATACGGATTCATTAATTTTAGTAACTGCCCGGATAGTTTATGACAAAGAATTTTATCTATGAAGTACCTGATTAGTTACTAATTTTACGCTTTATTAAGTTTTTTTAACTTTTTATTACAATAAATTTCCCAATATATTTTCTATTTTACTTATTTATTTTTTATATCCTTAAAAAATAAATATGATTATCTCTGTATCTTTCAACAACTTCCAGAAAAAATTTTTAAAAAAAATTAAGTAAACTTTTCAATTTTATTTGTTTTTATAATAGTACAAGGATTTAAAAGGGTTTAAAATCTCACATTAAAAGGGTTAATAAAGATTTAAAAGATTTAAATACTGAAAGGGTTAAGAAATACTTACATACAACAAAATAGACTGACTAGGAGCAAGACCAAATTTAGAAGGGAAAGTTTTCCGACACAAAAAGAAGTTTCACAACTTCTTTTTTTTTGAGTGAAACAGGCTTTAAGGACAGCGAAAAAAATTCTTCGGCACCGCAAAGGCGGCGGCTAAGAATTTTTATAGTCTGTTTCTGGCTATAACTGGTTTTTAGCTAACCAGTCATTCAGGTTAATTAACAAGTTTTCCGTCTTTTTCCTTGTTCATAAGGGCATAGTAATACTCGAACGCAGCCCCTCCAATAGTCCTTAACCCATAGAAGAAGTTGTTCTCCTGCCTGAAATCGCCAATTACCCTCATAGGCCCGCCAATTTCCATAGGCAGTTTCCTGCCGTCATCATTGGCATGGGCTATAGACATCATTCCAAGCGAATCAAACAGGAAGCCTGCGCCAATCAGGAAATCAGCGATCCTGCCTGTTTTGTTGCCCATCTTATTGCCCATAATCACTTTGGGCACAGAGCCTAAAATTGCCATTGTGCTTGCTATACTCATACTTTCCTTTGTCGGTTTTATGGTAAAAATATCAGGGCGTTCTTTTCTTTCGCCCGTAATGTAATTTTTACTCTGGACTACAAGTTCTTTAGCAGCGTTTCCGCTGGAGATAAAGCCGTCTTTCATATCTATAAAGCTGAATTTTATAAAATCAACAAGCTTTTGTCTTGCATCCTGGCCTTTCCGGCCTGATGAGAAAAAGTTTATATAGTAGTCCGGGTCAGCAACAAAGTCAACATTCATTTTCCTTGAATTCTTGCCGTTTGACGAGTTAAATTCATTATTGATTTTGTTGGCAAACCCGGCAAATAAAGGAGCATAAGCAAGGGTTAATAACCCTTTAACCCTTGTATTAACGCTTTTTACCATACTGACTATGCCAAGAGCCGCTGCAACAAGAGAATGAAGCACGATACCGGGTTGCTGGGCATTAATCCCCGCACCGGCAGTGGAAGGAGCGCAAATTAAATAACTTAACCCCAGGGTAGAAAAGGCAATCTTAGCCGCAGTTTTTGCCTTTCCTGTATATTGGTTGGCATTCTCAAGCTTCTTTCCTCCCCCAAGTTTTGCCAGAGCAATAAATGCCAGCCCGGAAGTTACCTGAAGAGCCGCCGCCGCAATCCCTGTCAAAAACGCAAATTTATAAAACTTATCAGGTGATTTTTTTTCTTCACTGTCTAAAATAAAAGCATTATTTATACTGCTGGTGGGAATGGCAGGGTTTAAGACAGTATAACCTGCGTTGTTTGGGGTTTTGAAAAATTCTTCATATAACCGTGCGTTTTCTGGTGATAGATTTAACTTGTTTTGTACTGGTATTGTTGGTTGGATGGTCATTCTGCTGTTTTTTAGCTTGCGTTCTAATATATTTATACAATAGTTTAAAACCTCTGAAACTATAAAGTTGGTATCGTTATTACAAAATTTAAAGTTTACAAAATGTTACAATATAATTAAGATAGGAAATTATTTAACTCCGCTCACCAATTGGACAAAAGCAAGGATATGACTATGCAATTAGCGGCTCGAGTTATTTAAGTTAAATATAAAATGGCAAAAAATGATGGAAGTTTTTTATCACAACCTTTATGAATATCAAAAAAACCTGAGAGAACTTTGTTTATGCACACTTAAGCAGGAAAACCGCCAAAAAACGGAAAATCGCCTTAAAAAGGAAAAGATAGCTTATCTTATTCACGATATAGGCCTGGATAAAATAAATGTTTTTTTTGGAAACAAAGTCTGTGTTGATGTAATAAAAACCTTTAATAAGGCAAATCTTAATGAATTAACGCCGGAACAGGATTTTATACTGGGAATTATGCTGGGTTACGGCAGGGCAATGCAGTGCCAGAGATATCTAAAACACCTGTCTTTTGCCTGTAAATCCCCGTTACGCATTTAATTCAATATTTTATTTTTTTAAACTTGTATAAAAAATTATACTAAAACCTTCTTGATTATCTCAATTTTCTATGGTAATTTTTAAATCTATGAAAATTTCGTGGGTATGTGGTAGGTAGAGAGAGATAAAAGAATTGAAAACACAGGCAAAACAGGCAGAACAGGCAAAAAAACCAACTTCAATAAGCAACCTTGGACGTCACATACTTGCAGAGTTTTATAACTGTAATTCAAACGTCCTGAACAACCTTGAACTTATAGAAACCGTAATGGCAGATGCGGCAACTGAGTGCGGAGCGACCGTTGTAGAGAAGAAATTCCATATGTTCAGCCCCTACGGTGTAAGCGGGGTTGTAATTATTTCAGAATCGCATCTTGCAATTCATACATGGCCTGAATATGGCTATGCAGCAGTTGATTTGTTCACATGCGGCGATGAATGCGATCCTTTAGTCGCTTATGAATACTTAAAAGAAAAATTAAGCTCAAATAATGCAATCTACACAGAACTTCGCCGTGGAATGCTTAATCCGCAAAATGATGAGGTAATGGTTTCGCCTTTTCAGATAAAAACACACATTGATTAAAGGGGAGTCAAGTTGGTTCTGGATGTCTGGTTTACTGAAAAACACGAAGATAAACAGGGTATTAGCCTCAAGGTAAGCGGGATTCTTTACAGCGGGCAGTCAAAATTCCAGAAAATTGATGTAATTGAAACAGAAGCTTATGGAAGGGTTCTTCTCCTTGATGGCCTGGTTATGACCACCGAGAAAGATGAATTTTTCTACCATGAGATGATTTCGCATATCCCACTGCTGGCTCACCCCAATCCGGAAAGGGTTTTGATTATTGGCGGCGGAGACGGCGGCACTATCAGGGAAACCCTTAAACACCCTTCCGTTAAGAAAATTGAACTTTGTGAAATTGACGGCGACGTCATAGACGTGAGCAAACAATATTTACCCTCTATTGCCTGCAAAATGGATGACCCGAAGGTTGAAACCCACATTAAAGATGCGGTTGAGTACATAAAAGATAAAAAAAACTGTTTTGATGCGGTGTTAATCGACTCAACCGACCCGCTAGGTCCGGGAGTAGGGTTGTTTACAGAAGAATTCTACACCAATGTACAGGACTCTCTCAGGGAAAACGGGGTTATGGCAGCCCAGACAGAATCCCCCATAGCATGCCGGAAGGAGTTTAAGCTGATAAACAAGCTTCTTAACGGGGTATTTTCGGTAGTAAAACCCTATTTTGCCCCTGTTCCAACATATCCCGGATCATACTGGAGCTGGACATTTTGCTCTAAGGTGACCCAGCCTGAAATTTACGATGAGAATACGGCTATTGAAGTTGAAAAGAGCACCAAGTACTATAACAGGGAAATTCACCGGGCGGTTTTTGCGGTTCCAAACTACGTGAAGAATTTAATAACTCGCTCACAAACGGCGAAATAAAGCAGCAGATTTTATTGTAATTGCTTTTTTTTTGTTGTAAATTAACTTTAATTAAAGTTAACTAAATTGATATGCGGCTTGATAAATACCTAAAAGTTTCACGACTAATAAAAAGAAGAACCGTAGCCAACGAAGTGACGTCACAGGGAAGGATCTTCATAAACGATAAAGTCGCTAAACCTTCCAGCACGGTAAAAGAAGGTGACAAGCTGAGGTTGGAATATTATAACAAGACGGTTATAGCCCTGATAACAAAAGTTCCGACAGGTAATGTTTCTGTTCAGGAAGCAAAGGATTTATATGAAATAATCCGGGAAACCGCTAAAAACAATGAAGAATAAATAAATAATTTGGAGGAAAACCATGACAACTTTTATTGAACACATTCAGGCAAGACAAATCCTTGATTCAAGGGGAAACCCAACAGTTGAAGTCGACGTTACGCTCTCCAGCGGGGTAACAGGAAGAGCCGCTGTTCCCTCGGGAGCAAGCACAGGAATGTATGAGGCTGTCGAGTTAAGGGATGAAGACAAGTCAAGATACTGCGGGAAAGGTGTTTTACAGGCAGTAGAAAACGTAAATGAAACCATAGCAAACGAACTTGTAGACCACGACGCCAGCAACCAGTATGAAATCGACAGGGCAATGCTTGATCTTGACGGTACGGAAAATAAAAGCAAACTGGGCGCAAACGCAATTCTTGGAGTAAGTCTTGCCTGCGCAAAAGCAGCGGCTGAAACTTATGAAATGCCTTTATACAGGTACATTGGCGGTGTAAATGCAATTACACTTCCCGTCCCCCTTATGAACATTCTTAATGGAGGCGCTCATGCGGATAATAACGTTGATATCCAGGAATTCATGATTGCCCCCGTAGGAGCCCCGAATTTCTCTGATGCTCTCAGGATGGGAGCTGAAACCTTTCATGCCCTTAAATCTGTACTAAAAAGCAAGGGACTTGCAACTTCAGTGGGTGATGAAGGCGGATTTGCCCCTAACCTCTCTTCTAACGAGGAAGCGCTGGAGGTTATTCTTACAGCTATTGAAAAAGCAGGATATACAACAGATGATATCAAGCTTGCTCTTGATGTTGCAAGCTCAGAATTCTATAAAGACGGAAATTACGTACTTGAAGGCGAAGGAAAAACACTTGATAAAGACCAGATGGTGGCTTTCCTGAAAGATTTAACCAATAAATACCCGATTGTTTCAATTGAAGACGGCATGAGCGAAAATGACTGGGATGGCTGGAAAATCCTGACAAAAGAACTCGGAAACAGTGTCCAGCTTGTTGGTGATGATTTATTCGTAACCAATACCAAAAAACTTGCCGAAGGGATCATGCAAAACGTGGGAAACAGTATTCTGGTAAAAGTTAACCAGATCGGAACCCTTAGCGAAACTCTCGCTGCAATCAACCTGGCGCACCAGGCGGGCTATACCGCAATCATCAGCCACAGGTCAGGTGAAACAGAAGATACAACCATTGCTGACCTTGCTGTTGCGACAAACGCGGGACAGATTAAAACCGGCTCAGCTTCAAGATCTGACCGTATAGCAAAATATAACCAGCTTATCAGGATTGAACAGGAGCTTGGAAGCGCTGCTAAGTATCCGGGTATGAAAGTTTTTCAGGGGATGAAAAACATTAAATCAGTCCAGGAACTTTATGTATAAACCACTGTAAGTAATCTTAAAAAACGCCTCGCAATATATTGCGAGGCGTTTTTACCTTGTCTTCCAAAATTGTGTTGATAGTCCTCAAGCTGTCATTGCGAGGGCTCAATGACAATTTGAGAGCCCGTGGCAATCTGTCCAGCCAGGATTACAGGCTATTTAAGGAAGAAACAAAAAATTCTTATGTAAAATTTTCAAAAATATTCCTTATTAAATTTTTTCGGTCGAGCGACCGACCGAAGGGAGGGAAGCG
>JANQIY010000297.1 GCA_028281965.1 Candidatus Gastranaerophilales bacterium | reverse complement strand
ACCCCATTATGACTATTATAAAATAACTTTAGGGGTTTTAAAAAATATAAAACTTCCTATTTTATATAACAATTTATAAAAATGTAGGGAAGCAAGGCTCTAAGAGGTAGTAGTAAACAAAAAATTTGTATTTTTAATAAAATGTAACTACTCAGGTAGTTATAACAGGACTTACACAATCAGGGGTTAAACATTTTTATACCTTATAAGCCCGATTATTGCAAAGAAAACTATTAAATTGGGCGTCCAGGCGGCAAGAATAGGAGGAATAGTACCCATTTGTGCAAGCATATCAAGGAAAGGTATGAAAATATAGTAGGAAAAGATCAAAGCTGCAGCTATGGTGAAACCTATAAGACGTCTTTCTCTTGGCCTGCTGATCCCCAAAAGAACCCCGCATATAGCAAGAAGTATACATCCGAAAGAATGTGATAGCCTTTGATGATATTTACTTAGCGTAAATCTTCGCTCTTCAGGCATATCCATAACTTTTAAAAGGCTTATATAATCCAGTAACTGCTCATCTGTCATCTCTCTTGGACGTTTTGTTGAGTAGATAAGCAATTGTTGAGCTTTTTTAGTAGTTTCTTTATCAAATATTTCAAACCTGTCAAAGGGTCTGGTCATTTTATAAACGCCATTTGTCGCAATTTCATATTTTATACCATTGACCAGCTCCCAGTGATCTTCCTTTATTTCAGCGGACTGCGAGGTTAAAATACTGTCCATAAGAGGGGTTTCAGTGTTAACATTATCAGAAAACTTCAAAAGCTTTATATCATATAAGTAATCCCCGTTGAAACCTCCTACAATCAGTATTTGTTTGGGTTTTTCACCTTTTTCCTTGTCGATATAGACGAAATGCCGCTGAAAAATGTCATTTTTTAACCTTTTAATTTCAGTGGTACTATACGGGATCATGTGCTTATAAACAGACAGGCACAATACAACGCCAATCAGGCTAAGAAAAAATATAGGCATAACAAGCCTGAGATTACTAACTCCGGACATTCTCATAATTGTAAGCTCTGAATCCCTGCTAAGACGGTCAAAAACAAAAAGACCGCCCAGCATTAACCCAACAGGAATCGCCTTTGTCAGGATTTCTGGAATTTCCAGAAAAAACAGCTTTAGCGCAAGTTCCAGTGAAATTTCGCCGTAAATGAACCTTCTAATAATCTTAAACAGGATTTCAGGGGAAATCCACAGGATGAGAAACAGCAAAATGCCCATCAGGGTTGCTTTTAAGACCTGGCTGAAAATATATTTATCAAGTATTTTCATTTTTCGGAACATACTAAAGCTCAAAGTCTTCCCCAAGGTAAAACTGCCGTGCTACAGGGTCTTCCGCAACTTCCCTGCTCGTTCCCTGAACTTTTATACTGCCGTCGAAGATTATATTAGCCCGTGTTGTTATCGAAAGAGTCGCTTTCGGGTTATGATCCGTCAAAAGCACTCCTATACCTTTGTTTACAAGCTGTTTAATATTTTCCTGAATATCCATGATTGCAATCGGGTCAATGCCTGTAAAAGGTTCGTCAAGCAGTATAAATTTAGGACTGGCAGCTAATGCCCGGGCAATTTCCGCCCTTCTTCTTTCACCTCCTGAAAGCTGGACGCTTTCACTTTTACGAATCTTTGTCAGGCCGTAATCTTCCAGCAATAACTCCAGTTTTTCCTTACGTTCAGATTTATTGAGGTTTTTATTCATCTCAAGGACCAGGGATATATTTTCTTCTACGGTCAATTTCCTGAAAATCGAGGGTTCCTGGGGAAGATATCCCATCCCGGCCCTTGCCCTTTCGTAGATAGGCCGGGTTGTCAGATCGTCGCCGTCAAGAAAAATCCTCCCATTATCGGGTTTTACAAGTCCTACCAGCATGTAAAACGTGGTTGTTTTGCCTGCCCCGTTGGGGCCTAGCAGTCCTACAACCTCGGCAGGCTTGATATCAAAGGAAATATTGCTAACTACCGTCCTGTCATTATATATTTTAACCAGGTTTTCCGCTTTTATTGTCATAAGCTATTCTTTCTCCAGGTATATTTCGGTAAATTGGCCGGAAATCACTTGTCTTGACTCATTTCTTTATAACTTTTCACCTGTGTAAACCTTGTTTTAACGTTACCTTCAGCCTGGAAATTCTTTGGTTCAAGGGTAATCTGGATTCTGTCGGCCTCAACGTATCTTTGTCCTTCCTGAATCCTTGAGCGTCCTATAAACAGGATTTTATTAGGCCTGTCAGATTTGTTATCCGGGATAAAAGTTGCCTTTGGCCCTGTTGCAGTGTAATCTTTATACTTTATTCTTACGTGACCGCTTGTTATCAGGGTTTTTGCCAGGTTATCATACTGCTGGAAATCAGCCCATATAACCACCCTGGTTTGATCGTCCAGCATTGTAGTGGAATTGGTATTGCCGGATGCGACCATTTCATCGGAATTCGGGTTATACAGGACGTTATCCGCCTTAATAACGCTTTTATCCTGGTTTATGGCTACATTTCCGAGGAATTCCACTTTATTAAGGTTACCTTCCTTGTTTATGGAAATCCTTGCTTTGTCAGACAGGGTGCTAATTTTTTCGTAATTTATTTTTACGTCTTTTGAAGCTACGATTATGTTTTTCTTAATATCAAATATCTGTGAACCGGCCTTGATATGGACTATAGGCTTTTTATCCTCAAAAACAGCTGATTCGGCGTTGCCTTCAGCCCGTATACGGTTTTTTAACAGGGAAAGATTAATGATGTTCGCTTTTACTTCGCTTCTGGAGAATTCTGATTCCTTCCTGGCATAAGCCCCGTCAACAAAGGTAGCTGCGCTTGGCTTGCCTGTTTCGTCGTTTCTTACGATTGCTTTTGGGCTTTCTACCCTGATATCCTCGTAATCAACCTTCACATTGCCCTCAAAAACGGTTTTTTTTCCGTCATAAGACTGCTTATCCGCATGTATCAGGATATTTTCAGCATATAAAATTCCCGCAGGCAAAGCCAGGACAATTAAAACCAGAATTGCGGCAAGTTTTCCGGCTGATGTGAACTTTTTATAAAATGATTTTAATTTACCCTTAATTTTCATAGTTTATTTGACCCGTTCATTTTTTGAGATTAACACAAACTTATGAACCTTGCTATTATTTTGTTTAGTATGCCTAGCGAAATGAATACACATAGGTATTTGAATCCCCGGAGATTTTAAGGTTAGTAAAATCGGTGTCGAACGAGGATTCGTCGCTAACAGTCATAACCTGTTCATTCCTGATAATTTTAACGTTTCCCCTGGCAAGAATCCTGTCTTTTGAACCTGTCCAACAAATTTCATCTGCTTTTATATATATATCTTTATTATTTGCGCCTTCAGCTCCGCCTTTTAGCCTGATCTCTTTATTTTCGCTGTTATAAACAGCTTCAGGAGAAGTTACACTGAGAATAATTTCATCATCCTTATAGAAATTTGCTGCTATATTGCTTAAAACAGCCTTTTCGTTTTCCTTATCAAACCTTCCCGAATCGGCATACACTTCCCAAAACTTCTTACCATCCTTTGTTTCAATGATTATAAGCTCCCGAAGAGTAATCTGTTCCTCCACGTTAGACTCTTTCCTGGAAATTTTTGTATTTCCCATTATGCTTTGAGACATTACAAATGCCCAGATACTCAAAACTCCGAATATTACAAGGAAAATTAGGGAAAATATAGTTCTTTTAGTCATTTTAGTTTAGCTATTATTTTAATATTCATTAAATCAAAACAGGTATTTTTTAACTCGAATCGTCAATCATATTAAAAGCAATTATAACAAGATTTTAAACAGAGTTGAAATTTTAATTTTTCAGCAATTTATTTTAAAGAATTACTGAGGGCTTCCCGCAAACGCCCATTATGTGCTTTTAAGAGTTTTTCTGCCTGCTCTAAGGGCATGCCTGCCAGGGACATAATTACAGCGGGCTTTACCCGGTAACCGGATTTGCGGAGAAACTCACCTGCTTCCTCATGGGAAATTTCCGCTATTTCAGAGACTATTCGGACTGCCCGGTCTTTTAGTTTTATGTTGGTCGGGTTAACGTCGATCATATAATTCTCATAAGTTTTGCCTATCCTTATCATAGAGGCAGTTGTAAGCATGTTAAGCACCATTTTCTGGGCAGTACCGGATTTTAGACGTGTAGATCCCGTTACCACTTCCGCTCCAACTGTTGGACATATAAAAATATCTGAATATTGCTTAATTTTAGCTTCTGTACTACAGGCAATTGCTACTGTATTAATGTGTAAAGCTTTTGCCTTTTTTAAAACGCCCTGGATATAGGTTGCGTTTCCGCTGGCTGAAATCCCAACCACGACATCCCCGGGTTTTGCGCCTGAATTTACAAGGTCCGACTCTCCGCCTTCAAAGCTGTCTTCTGCCCCTTCTATTGAGGTTTTTATCGCCTTTTCCCCGCCTGCTATATAGCCTCTGACCATATCCTGCGGGACGCTAAAAGTTGGCGGGCATTCTGACGCATCCAGGATTCCCAGCCTGCCGCTTGTTCCCGCGCCGAAATACAAAAGGTTTCCTCCTTTTTGAAACGCTTCTGATATTATATCTACGGCTTTTGCTATATTATCCAGCTCTTTTTCCACTGACAGCGCTACTTTTTTATCTTCCCGGTTCATAATTTCCAGGATCCGGCGGGACGGCATCAGGTCAATATCCCTTGATGCCGGATTTCGCTCTTCTGTCTGTATAATTCTTTTCAATATTCTCTCCAAACTAAACTCTTCCGGTAATTAAAGCTTTTAGAGGCGGCCGGCTGCGCCGGCCGCTATTTTTTATACAGGTTTTTTGAAAATTTTACCGACGGCCTTTTTCATATATTTTTATTTTATACAACTATCAATTTTTAGTCATTTTTTGTTTTGATTTGTATAAATTTGTAATCGATTTGTAATCGATTTGTACCTGGTTTGTATGTGATTTGTACCTGGTTTGTAAACAAATTTATACAAAATCAAGCGATAATACTGATTTCATATCCCGAGTGAAGAAATTCCAGCGGTGAGCTTTCTTTATAAAATTCACCATCGAGCATAAACTCTAATTCGCCTTCAAATTCCAGTTTTATGTATTTATTAGCCCTGTAATATATTGCAGGGTCAAGTAAAATGCTGTCTTCTGCCTGGTTTTTCAGCATTAACCTGGTTAAATCCCTGAACGTAATTTTAGAATGCAGGTATATAAACGCAAAGTAGTCATTTTCTTCGCTTTTTAGGCCATTAGTGTTGATATTCTTACTTTTTAGGCTTGCATTATTTATAAGAAGATAAGCCGTATTGAAATTCAGTGAGTTAATCCGAAATTTCCTTATAAAGTCACTGTAATTAGAGATTGCAATCAGCCCGGGAAGCTGGTAAGCGTGCTCCCCAAGTAAAAATTTTGACTTTTCATCTGTATTCTGGAGTATATGCACTAATATTCCGTATAAAAAGCCTGTAGCAAAACGATATTCATTATTTAACACCCCGATTTTAGCCCTGGTTATACTTTTTTTATTTATTATACGATGCGCCGCCCATTCCAGGTTAAGCGGGATGTTGAATGATTTTGCAAATTCGTTGGCCGTTCCTCCCGGGAGCATTCCAAACTGGTATTTTTCAAGAATATTATCGGGTATCGTATTTATTACCCTGTGTAAAGTACCATCCCCGCCTGCTATTACGATAATATTCCCGGAGTTTTCATCAGGGACGTTATTTTTAAGAAATTCGTCATCTACAATTTCTATTTTATAGCCATATTGACTGCAAAATACCTGGTAAATCCTGCTTATCCCGCATTTAAAACGAGCGTCAAACTTTGGATTGGCGTAAATGTAGATGACTTGTTCCATACGTATATTTCATTAGTATTTTGTCTAATTTTACCAGCTTAAAAATGATTAAAAACCGGGTAAATGGGCTTGGTAATATGTCTGATTAATTTTACGGCCTGTAGTCATACAATTAAAGCAATGGGAGAGGGGGAGCTTAAAGCTATGAAACAAAGGGTTATTCTTTACTTATTGGTATTTTCGATAATTTTAACCCCATATGCGCATGCTGCGCCCAGTGCGGCAAAAACTTATGCAAAAAGAGCGCATGAGGCTTTTGAAAATAAGAATTTTCAACTGGCAGGCGTGTTTTATGAAAAAGCATACAATGAAGATAAAAATAAGGTTTACCTGGAAAATTCAGTCATAGCATACCTGCGGTATGCTTTTGACTCATTAAACGAAAAAAAATACGAAGATGCCATAAAATACTGCGAAAGAGTTCTCTTTCTGGAGCCCGGCAATAAAGACGCCAGGGAAATACTTTCTGATATTTATTACTCAAGGGGTTCAAGTCTGTACTACCGCGGGGATGAGCAAAAAGCCGCAAGTGACCTGAAAAAATCACTTAAATACAGCATTCTGGCCGAGCAAAAACAACGGGCTCAAAAATTACTGTCAAAAATTTCTGTAAGCATCTCTGAGCCTGTATTTTTAAATCCTTTTGCAAAAAAAACTTCCGGGTATGACGTTTCATCAGAGGCTCTTGAATTAATGGAGTTAAAAATTTACGGCGAAACCTTCGAAAGGTATTCAATATATGAAAGAACCGGCAGGCTGGAAAAAGACGTATTTGGCAGGACTTATGCGGGTAATGGGCTTGCTTTCAGGATTAAGAACCTGAAAGCAAGAATTTTGCCTGAGAATATAAGCAGGGATTTTTGAGATAACTTCTAGTGCTTTGACACATTAATCATAGAGGGTAATGTCATCCCGCACTTGAGAAGCCTGCCCCGTGCTTTGGGCTTACTCCCCTACATTTTTAATTTAAATAGCTTATCATTAATTTCAAAACGCCATAAATTGTCATGCTGAAATAATTTCAGTATATTTTCAACGCTG
>JANQIY010000296.1 GCA_028281965.1 Candidatus Gastranaerophilales bacterium | reverse complement strand
CCAATTAATGCTGATACGCGATAAGTAAAAGTTGGCTAGATGCCGTGTCAAGCACGGCATGACATATCTTTTTTAATTCCAGAATTGAAAGACCCTGCTGAAGATGTCCATTTTTAAAAAACTTATATTGTTGGTATAATTTAGTGACAGAAATAAATACCGGCTAAAAACCATGCAAAAACACAAAATATATACTGAAACAGGCTTCAAATACCGACTAAAAGCCCAAAAAACAGGCGATTTAAAATTTATTTCACACCTTGACTGGCAAAAGTTAATATACACGGCCATAAGGAGATCCGGGCTGAAAATTAACTATTCACAGGGTTTTAACCCTACCCCGAAGATTTCCATAGGCATTGCGCTGCCTTTATTTATCGAGGCAAAAAATGAATATATTGATATTGAACTTCAGCAGGAAGTTGCCGATAATATAATTAAGGAAAAGTTAAACAGTATTCTGCCCGGGAATTCTCGAATCTCTGATGTTGTAAAAATTCCTAAAGATAAAAGCAGTATACAAAAAAGGGTTTGTTGGGCAGTATATAAAGCAATTCCGCTTAATTCGGAAATAAACACAAAAATTAACATAGAAACTATTGCCAAAGAATTTTTATTAAAGCAAAATATAGTTATAGATAAACACTCTAAAAAAGGGATAAAAAAGGTTAATATAAGACCCGGTGTTTATTCACTGAATTTTGATAAAGAAAATAATATACTTGAATTTACGTTAAAAGCCGGGGGAGGCTGTATAAAAGAGCCGCCTCCAGAAAACCCCCAAAAAACTGGCGAAGGGTGCTGCATAAAAGAACCGTCTCCAGAAAACCCCCAAAAAACTGGCGAAGGGTGCTGTATAAAAGAACCGTCTCCAGAAAACCCCCAAAAAACTGGCGAGGATTGCATGAGAGAGTCAGCCACGGATAATCCCGGAACAGATGAAAGGCTTTTAATGGATGAAGAGACTTCAGTTAGTTCAATTAGAGCTGATGAATTTTTGAAAATATTAACTCCTGAAATCAACTGGAGAATAACAAGAGAAAAACTATTAGACAACAATTTTAATGAAATAATGAATTAAAATAAAGTCTGGTATTTTTATTAAAAATATATGAACTTTAGAATTTAAAATGAGTTTTAAGAAAATTAATTACCATGAAAAATTTAATCATAACTGGCCGGTTTCAGGGCAAGTTTTGATTTAAATGAATTTGACGAGTTTAGAAGTTATAAGTTTTTTAGAGGAAAAATTTAGTTTATGAGCAAAACAATTATTATTTCGGAACGTGACAACATTGCAGCTGTTATAAAAAACGGAAAGGTTGTCGAATTTTTCATCCACAGAGGAGAAATTTTACTGGGAGATATATATCTTTCCCGTGTAGAAAACGTATTACCAAGTATTGACGCGGCTTTTGTAAATGTGGGAAGCGATAAAATGGGATTTTTGCACGCTTCCGACATAGTAGGCAAAGGTTCGCTAAATGAGATTGTAAAACCAAAGCAAAGCCTGGTTGTCCAGGTAGTCAAGGAACCCACGGGCCATAAAGGGCCGAGGGTTACGACATCAGTAAGCATTCCCGGAAGATTCCTTGTGCTTATGCCGTTTGAAAAAGGCATAAACGTAAGTAAAAAAATATCATCAGCCAAGGAAAGAGCGAGGCTTAAGTCGATTGTAAGCGTAATGAAACCGCCCGGAGTAGGTGTAATCATAAGAACAGAAGCTGAAGGGCAGTCAGAGGCTGAGATTCAGGAAGATATAGAGCTTTTGCTTGAAAGCTGGAGCAATGTAGTTACGGCAGCAGATACCGTAACGCCTCCAAACCTGCTTCACAGGGACCAGGATCTTCTTTATAAGGTCATCAGGGAAGCCTGCACCGAGTCGGTAAGCGAAATTATTGTGGATACGCCGTTTGCTTACCAGAGAGCCCAGCAGCTTTTGCAGAGCTGGAATATTACCCACCAGGTGAATTTATCAATTCATAAAGAAAAAGATTCTGTACTAATATCGCATAACATCGACAAAGAAATAAGATCAGCGCTTCAAACAAAAGTAATCCTTCCCTGCGGCGGGTATTTATATATTCAGGTAACCGAAGCTCTTACTGTAATTGATGTTAATAGCGGAAAATTCGTAAGCTCAGCTACCCAGGAAGAAACCATAAGAAAGACCAACATGGAAGCCGTCGATGAAATTGCAAGGCAGTTAAGGTTAAGAAATATAGGCGGCATGATAATTATCGACTTTATTGATATGGAAAATCGGATAGACCAGATAGCTGTGCTCGAACAGCTGGAAATTGCGCTTGAGCCTGATAAGTCAAACCCGCAAATTGGCCAGCTTTCAGACCTTGGACTTGTAGAGCTTACAAGACATAGGCAAGGACAGAGTTTAGCCGAGATTTTCACTAAAAAATGCCCGACCTGCTCAGGCACAGGTGATGTCCTGGAGGAATTTAACTTTGTTGTTCCTCCACAGGAAGCGGAAATGGCCGCTAAATTGCAGAAATTAAAGCACTATAACCCGGTAGCAGCTGCAAAACAGCAAAAACTTATGAATAATGAGGCCGGCAAACAAAGCAGAAATGGGTTTCAGCAAAAACAGAGCAATTTTCAGGGAAGAAAAATTGAAACCAGCCCTGCCCTTAACGCCGCCAATGCTCATAAAATAGTCAAAAAAGAGCAGCCAAAGCAGGTTTCACAGGAAATAAACGATGAATCAATCAAAAAGCATTTACAGCAAAAAACTTATTTACCAAATATTTCCAGGGTTATAAAATTTTCCTCAGTCCCTTCAGGAGTGGTAAACAAAAACCTTGGCGAAGACTACCAGGCTGATGTGTTTACCATACTTGGAGAAATTGAATCAGTAGAAAACCAGATACAGGATGCTTCCAAAAATAACCGGCCCCTGGAGGAAATTAAAAACCGTGTGGTAGAAAAACCGCAGGCTCAAAAACCCCGGGAAGAAGCAACTGAAGAGAAAAAAGTGCCGTCCAGGCCTTCTTCAAGGCCGGTAAGAGGCAGGAGGCCACCCGGCGGGCGAAAGACCACAAAAAGCACCAGTAGTTCATCAAGTAAAAAATAAGTACGGCAGGCCTGAAGAATGCAAAGTTGCAGGTTAATCTATAAATTTATAATGGTAACGCTGGCTGTTATAGTTATGCATACAGGTACCTGCAATGCGGGCTGCGCGTCAGACGGCGGCGGGGAGATCCCGCCGCCCGTAATCCCCGACACTTCTACGGGAATAAAACTTCAGGAATCAATGAAACCCTTGGAAATACAGCCAAAATACCGGGACATTCCTATCCAGGCGCCCGTAATTCCTGAAACGGTTAAAGAAAAATCCGCTCCCGACGAAAAAATCACTTCCACTGATGAGCCAGTAAAACAGGAACCCGTAAAACCCGACCAAAAAGAACCCGTAAAACAGCCTGAAAAAGACTTTTTGTCATCTTTTCTCGGCTTGTTATGGACTCTAGCTAAAACAGCGTTTTTAATACTGCTGATTCTGGCGGCAGTCCTTGCGTATTTGCATATGAAAAAGAGAAGAAAATACACATCGGCAAGTGATGAGGTAAAAAACCGCGAACCTCAAACCGTAAGCGAGGCCGTCTCTTCTTACGTAAAACATAAATTAAAAAGAAGCGCCTAATTTTTTACTGCTATATGAGTTTATAAGTGTTCTTTAAAAGCAGGGCATCAGTTTCAATGTTAGGGCTTTCGCAGACTATAACACCTTTAATGTCAAAATCCCTAAACGCTTTCATCAGGTTTTTATAGTCCATATCTGATTCTTCAAGCTCAAGATGCTTTCTTTCGCCTTTTAAAGTATATTCTATACCTGCAATATGGGCATGAAAGTTTTTCAGCGCATACTCTCCCAGCTCATTGCCGATTTTTTCAAATACCCGGCAAAATTCGTCGTAAGTATTCCATTTGCCAACGCTCCTTGCGTGAAGGTGCGCAAAATCTATGCAGGGAAGCACCATTTCAACGTCTTTTGAAATCCTTATAAGCTCATCAAGATCACCCCACTGGGTTGGCTTGCCCGTAAGCTCCGGACGTATCCATATTTCAACATTTTGTGATTTTAAAGTAGCTACAATCTCCTTAAGCGCCGTTTTTACTTTCTGGTAAACGTCTTCTTTATCCTGTCCCATATAGTAAGCAGCATGAAAAGTTATGCTATAACCGCCGCAAGTATTGCATACAAACGCTGTATCCAGTATTCGCTTAATACTGGCATGATATTTAGGCTTTTCCTGAGCGTTAAGATTTATATAATAAGGCCCATGAGCAGTTAAAATAAGGCCAAGTTTTGCTGAAAGCTCTTTTACCATCTGTTGTGTTTGCGGATTCATTGTCACTCCACGGACAAATTCCAGCTCTATCCCGTCAAGTCCCAGCTTTACCAGGTCGTTTAAGGCATTATCATATTTCCTGGGTTCTGTCATAACCGGCATTCCGGCTGTACAAAAATTTAACTTTTCCATTTTTTAACGCACTTTCTAAAAAAAGTTATTTAAACAGTTTATTTTTAAAGAATATATCATATAATTAACGGAAGAGTATTAAGGTTTTTGTAGTGTAATCTAATTTCAAGAGCAAGAAACGAGTAAACTCGAATTGCTAAATAACTAAGAGGCTTAATATGACTGACTCAAAATTCCTTAAAATTTATAAAAAAGAGGCGGCGGCGAAGCCGCCGCCCACCTCCAGGGTGGGCTGGGCGGGTATTTTAAGGAATTTTGAAAAAATGTAATTAGCAATTCAGGTAAGTGAGTAAGTAAAATGAAAAATAAGATTTTACTGATTTTAATAATTTCATCGCTGATAATATTTAATGCGTTTGTAATTTCTATTCCCTCAGAAGCAGCAAGAAAGTCAACAAAACTTGGGGAAGAAGAAATTGCGATAATTGAAAACAATATCGAAGCACTAAATAAAAAAGTTCATACTCATGCTCTTTTTTCCCCAGAAGACAGCGAAAAACTGGTTGATGTAAAGACCAAGCTTAACTCCATCGGCGACGGAAACCTTAAAGACCCGCTGTATGCAAGACTTTTTTATGAAGCCGCTTTTATTTTAAAAGAACGGGAACAAAAACAGGATTCAATACAATTTTTTATTATCGTGACCAAAAATTTTCCGGAAACCCTCTATTGCAAGAGAGCCCTGAGCGAATTAAAAAACTTCGGCATTAACCTCGAGGAAGAAAGCGAGGATTCTGAAAGATAAACAAATAATCCCGACCCTTTTAAACGCACTTTCAGCGAGTCCAGCTAGGATCGGGATTACCTGTGTATCCTTTTTAATATACCACCGGTTTAAATAATTAACATTGCGCTAAAGCAGTAAGGAATTAATATAGTTTTCAATTGATTGCCAGGGTTAAATATTTTATAAATATTTAACCTTTTTTGGTACTATAATAATTTAATATAATAATATCTTAATAAACTGGAGGCATATATGGGCAAGAAAATACAGGTAGGGATTCTGGGTATTGGCACTGTTGGCAGCGGTGTCCTGGAAACCCTTTTAAATAAGGATTGCGGAGTTGAGATAAAAAAAATTGCAGACAGGGATACGGAAAAAATTAAGCAGTATCCCGGGATTTCACCGGAAATCTTCACAACAGAAGCCCATGAACTTATTAATGACCCTGAAATAAATATAATGGCAGAGCTTATAGGCGGGGTAAACCCGGCGCTGGACTTTATTAAAGCGGCTATTAAAAACAAAAAGCATATAGTAACCGCAAATAAAGAGCTGATAGCAAAACATGGCAAGGAATTGTTCGAACTTGCCGAGGAAAATAACGTTGTAATTTTATATGAAGCAGCGGTTTGCGGTGGAATTCCAATAATCATGCCGCTCCGCCAGTCGCTTGCAGCAAACAAAATCAGCCAGATAGCCGGGATTCTGAACGGAACAACAAACTACATCCTGACAAAAATGGAACATGAAGGCAGTGAATTTGAAGACGTCTTAAAAGAAGCCCAGGCCCTTGGATATGCGGAAGCTGACCCCACAGGCGACGTTAAAGGTCATGACGCGGCTTATAAAATTGCAATTCTTGCCTCGCTTGCGTTTAACAAGAACGTGGATATAAATTCCGTATATGTAGAGGGAATTGATAAAATCAGTCCTATAGACATCGGGTATGCAAACGAACTCGGGTATAAGATCAAGCTAATAGGTCTTATACGTAATGGAGAAAGCGATTTACTCGATGTAAGAGTCCATCCGATGCTCGTTTCAAAGGAACATCCGGTTTCAGCCATAGATGATGTCTTAAATGCCGTTGAAATAGAAGGGGAACCTGTAAGCAGGGTAATGTTTTCCGGCCCCGGAGCAGGGAAATTTCCCACAGCAAGCTCGGTTGTAGGTGATATTATGGCCATTGCCAGTGAAATCCCAACTACAGAATTCCCTCTCCCGGTAATGCATTTTGATAAAAACAGAAAAGATGCCTGTATTAAACATATTAAGGATACAGTTAACAAGTATTATATAAGAGTGACCACAAACAATGAGCCGGGAGTTATAGGTGATCTCGGGATTATTTGCGGAAAAAACGGCATAAACCTTTACAGCATAGTCCAAAAGGGATTACTCAAGGACGGCAGCGCAAGAATTGTCCTTTTAACCGAGTCAGCGCAGGAAGAAAACATTTTAAAGGCAGTTGATGAGATTTCCCAACAACCGGCAACAAGAGAAGTGAATAACCTTATAAGGGTTATGGATTAGAAAATTCCAGTTTTAAAAAAGAGGTTAATTATGGAGCAAAAAGCTTTATCCGGGCAAGAAACTATAAACGGTAGAATTGAAGAAACTCTTCAGGTTTTAAAAGATGCTAAAGAACAGGCAGGTTTAATTGAACAGGCTGCAAATATAATAATAGACTCATTTAAAGCCGGAAGGAAACTGTTAATTTGCGGAAATGGAGGAAGTGCGGCTGATTCCCAACATATTGCAGCTGAAATGGTAGGCAAGTTCTACAGAATCGACAGACCCGCATTGCCTGCCATAGCATTGAACACTAATTCCTCGATAATTACCGCTATAGGCAATGATTTTGGTTATGATAAAACTTTTGTAAGACAGGTCGAGGCCCTTGGCCAGGAAGGCGACACGCTTTTATCGATCTCCACGAGCGGAAACTCGGAAAACGCCCTTGAAGCATCCGGACTTGCAAAGGAAAAAGGGATGAAAGTGATATCACTTACAGGAGATTCAGGCGGAAAACTCAGGGAAATATCAGATATTACCCTGGCAGTTTCCAGCAAAAACACTCCCATAATCCAGAATGCGCACATTACAATTTGCCATATCATTTGTGAACTGGTAGAAAACGAGTTTTGATAGTACCCTTTTCAGGGCTATAGGCAGTTTACGATTCAAGTTTCTTAACCCGCGATTCAGGTTATTTAACTTGAGTCGCGGATTAGCCAAAAGCCAGGATATGACTGAGCAATATTTGTTTGCGAAGCGGGAGCTAACGCAGTAGCTCATTCAGGGTGGGTTTTGGCAAATGTTGCATAC
>JANQIY010000294.1 GCA_028281965.1 Candidatus Gastranaerophilales bacterium | reverse complement strand
CAACGTGCAGTCCCTGCTTCGCAAGCTGTCCGCGTTTTCGCAGCGGAGCCTCTTTTCCACCTTTAGGGTGGCTGTGCGCGGCAGCGGGAGCTAACGCAGCAGCTCATTCATGGGTTTTGGCAAATGTTGCATACATGCAATTGGCGACTAGGGTTATTTAGATCAACTATGAAAAAGAATCTTTTCCTGCCGGGTTTATGGCGCTGAAAATTTCTAAACCTTGAATATCCAGGCTCATATAAACAGGGTTTGGCAAAGGGCTGTCATAATATGGCGGAATTTCACTGAATCCGAGAGATTTATACAGCTTTATCGCGCTCTTAAGTTCCGGTAAAGTATCGAGAAGTATTTTTTTATATCCCATTTTCCGGGTTTCTTCCAGGAAAATTTTCACTAATTTAAGCCCAATTCCCCTGTTTCTAAACTTGTCTTTTACGTATAACCTGCCCATTTCGCAACTGTGCTCCTCAAATGGTTTTATACCAATACACCCGGCAGGAAGATCCCCGTCAAGCGCAAGAAGTAAACACCCTTTCGGAGATGCGTATTTTCCGGGAAGACCAGACAGTTCTTTTTCAAAATCCTGGTTTCCAAGATGTTTTCCATACCTTGAAAAATACTCTGAAAACAGCTCCCTGATAAAATTTAATTCACTTTCTGTTTTTGCCTTAATAAATTTCATATTTGGGTCTTATCCTCTAAAAAACTTTCCGGGTTGCTTCCTTTTATCTTATCTATAACTTTTTCAGGCTTTAATTCTTTAAGACAAGCAATATTTACGGGACATTTTCTTCGCAGTTCGCAGGGAATACACTCCAAATCCAGGTATAATGGGTGATGGATATCTCCCCGGGTTTGCCACTTAACGGGATTCATAGGACCATAAATGCCTATAACAGGAATGTTCAGGGAAGCTGCAATATGAAGAGTCCCGGAATCAGAGCCTATGACAAACTTCATCCTGTTTATTAACGCCGTGCTGTCCTGAATGGATAGCCTTCCGCAAAGATTAACCGGCTCTTTCTTAAGATATTCACCGGTTAAAGAGCGAATTTTATCATAAGTTTCGGAATCTTTTTGGGTTCCTGTATAAAAAACCCTTGCTCCCAGGTCGTTTGACAGATATTTAACGATTTCAGCAAAGTATTCAAGAGGCCACTGCTTGTTTACATTTCCGCTGGTAGCATGGATTAAGACTTTCAGCTCATCTGTTATGCTTAATTCATTGAAAATGCGGCTAATTTTATCATCTGAGTCCTGTGAAACCCAATTTTCCAGATGATTATCCCTTACGGGAACGTCATCACTTCTCAGTAAGTCAAGAAAACACTCCACCTCATGTTTATCAGCAACATAAGGAACCTTTTTTGTCAGGAAAAATCCCCTCCCTTCGGTATTAAACCCGATTCTTTGAGGAATTCCCGCGAGAAACGCCAGGACAGCGCTTGATAATGAACGCTTTAAAACGTATGTTTTATCGTATTTTTGGGTTTTTAGGAATTTTACGTATGAAAAAAAGCTCTTTTTCTCCTGTTTAGTATTTTCATACCTGTGCTTCCTGGTGGTATCAAACACAATTAACTCATCAATATATGGACATTCCCTCAGGACTTGGCCGGAAACCGGGCCGACCAGCACATCTATTTTAGCATCAGGATAAGCATACCTCAGATTTCTCAAAAACGGTATCATCAGTACTGTATCACCTATGAACCTGTATCTTACCACCAGTATTCTCATAATTTCTGCTCCTGATTTTGCGGTATAAGGGAAATAATATCGTTTACGTCAAGATTTGCCTTTAATTTTAAGGTACATACCGGGATTTCGGGTTGGATGGCTTTTATAAAAGAGCGGATTTTTACGCTGTCTTTTTCTGTTGTGACCACAGCATCGGCATTAACCGCCCGGGCTGTTTCCGTAAGGGATTTTAAATCCTCCTGCGTATAAGCATAATGGTCAAAAAACACCCTTTCAGCAACGATATTTATTTTCAAGTCCCGTAAAAAAGCAAAAAAGGATTCCGGTTGAGCAATACCTGAAAAGGCTACGACTTTTTTTAACCCTTTAATATCCTGTTTTGTGGCTATATTATAAATTTTATCTACTATGAAATCGCATAAACAGGAGTCTTTGCCGTATTTTTCCTTTAGCATGCCCTGTAAAACGCTTACCTGGTTTTTAAAATCCTCAAAATAAGGAGTTTTATTGACAATGATTATTTTATCAGCCCTTTTAATCTTTTCTAAAGGCTCTCTAAGAGGTCCGGCAGGTAGAACACGGTTATTACCGAACGCTTTATCGGAATCTATAAGTAAAATATTCAAGTCCCTGTAAAGCTTTCTATGCTGAAACCCGTCATCAAGTATTAAAACTTCACTATTAAAGTTATCTATGGCATATTTTCCGGACTTATAACGGTTTTTGCCTGTAATCACAGCTGTTTCCTTACAGTTTTCAGCAATCCAAAGCGGTTCATCGCCTGCCATTTCAGCGTCGAAAAAAATGTTTTCACCGTTGCTGATTACGTTTATGTCGCCCAATGGCAACTTACCTCCATAACCACGGCTAATTACAGCAGTTTTTTTACCGCATTCCCTGCTCAAAAATGCGGCAAGCTCTGCGGTAATTGGGGTTTTACCGGTGCCTCCCGTAGTCATGTTGCCAACGGAAATTACAAAAGCAGGCAGTTTTTTGGTTTCTGCCAGGCCAAAATCGTATAAGAAGTTCCTGATTCCTACTGCCAGCCCGTAAAAAAAAGAAGCCGGCAGCAGGAAAACCAGGGCAATTTTGTCTAAAATCCCCGGCTTTTTTTTATAATGAAGCCTGCTAAAATATGTTTTCATCTGTTTTTAAAGACTGTTAAAGTTAAAACCTTGCCTATAATTTTAACTCCAATAAATTCAGGTGTCATATAATTTAATTTATGGAATGAATTATAGTGAAAAAGTACGTATATTGTTAAAATTTACGCCTGAATTCCTCGATAATCAACTTTTCTATGACGTTTAAGTTAATTTTTTTCCCGGTAAGCTTTGTTAGTGAAGAAATTTCTGAAGGTTGAAATCCACAGGGGTTAATCTTTTTGAACCCTTCCAGCTCATTATTAACATTCAGGGCGAACCCGTGCATTGTTATGCCCTTTTTAACCGCAACCCCGATGGATGCAATTTTCTTGTTTTCCAGCCATACCCCTACAATTCCGGGTCTTTTACTGGCATTAAGCCCCAGGGGTACTAAGGAATCAATTATAAGGTTTTCAAGTTTGGCAACATAGTCTTTTATCTTTAGTTTTTGGCTTTTTAAATCAAGAATTACATACCCTACAAGCTGCCCCGGCTCATGAAATGTCATATCTCCCCCTCTTCCGGCAGGATAGACAGCAATGGACTTATCAAGGAGGTTATCTACCCGGGCGCTTTTTCCGCGGGTAAAAACAGGAAAATGCTCAAGCAGCAGGAAAAAATTGTTTTTTTCACCCTCCTGTTTCAGCCTTACAAGCTGTTCCTGGTAATCATGGGCTTCTTTATAATCAATCAGTCCTAAATTTTCAATTATCCACATTTTCAGACCATTAATTTTTCCATTTTATAATCATCCATAAAATACCCCCCGCCAATGTCCGTAACCAGCGTTTCGCTTATGTTAAACCCGAATTTTGTATATAAGGACATACTTTTTGTGTTTTTTTTATTCACTCTAAGGTAAATTTTTTGTAATTTTTCCTTTTTCGCCACATCCTCAATAAAGGTCATAATTTGCTTTCCATGGCCTTTTCCCCGGTATTTTGCCTTGATATAGAATTTGCTCAAAAACAGGTCTGTTAAGTCGGCTGAGATTGCAAAATACCCGATATATTCACTCTCAAAGGCCAGCAGGTAATATTGCATACCGTCATTAATACCGGTTTTTATATACTCCTGTGATTGAAATTTGTCTAACATGTATTCTACATGCGTTTTTCCGAGGATCGGAACGTAATATTCCCGCCAGATTTCGTTTGCAAGAGTGCTGATTATCCTTATTTTACCGATATCATTCCCCGGGCAAAGTTCTATTTTAAGCATGCTACCTGGTTAACTGCCTTTATCAACTCATTTGCAACTTTTTTCTGTTGTTCTTCGGTAATTTCCGGGAAAATAGGCAGGGAAAGCACGTTTTTGGTGATGTTTTCCGTATTTGGAAGATATCCTTCATGCAAGCCTAAATTCCTGTAAGCTTCCTGAAGATGTACCGGGACAGGATAGTAAATCATGCTCATAACCCCGTTTTCCTTGAGGATTTCGTGAATTTTATCCCGTTGGGGCACTTTTACGGTGTATTGGTGGTAGACGCATTCCGTATCATCCATTTCCGTCGGGGTTATGATGTCTTTAACTTCCCGCAACAGCTCGTTATATAAGTAGGCTGCTTTTTTTCTCCTGATGTTCCAGCGGTCAATATGAGGGAGTTTAACATTCAAAACCGCTGCCTGGATCTCGTCCAGCCTGCTGTTTAAACCTACTTCCGTATGGTAATAGCGGGTATGGCTGCCGTGGTTTCTTAAAGATATAATTCTTTCCGCAATATAATCGCTATTGGTGGTTACGATTCCTCCATCACCTGCTGCGCCAAGATTTTTCGTAGGAAAAAAACTGAAGCAGCCTACATCCCCAAATGTCCCTGTTTTACTACCTTTATAAGACGCTCCGACAGACTGCGCGCAGTCTTCGATTATATACAGGTTGTATTTTTTTGCGATTTCAACTATGGGGTCCATATCTACAGGCTGGCCGTAGAGGTGAACAGGAATTATAGCCTTTGTTTTCGGAGTTATTTTTCTTTCCAGCTCGGTTATATCAAAGTTAAAAGTATCAGGATTGATGTCGGCAAAGACAGGTTTTGCTCCTACATAGCTTATGGCTTCCACTGTGGCTATAAATGTGAACGAAACTGTTAAAACCTCGTCTCCCGGGCCGATATCAAGAGCTCTTAATGCTATATGAAGCGCGTCTGTTCCCGATGCTAATCCTATTGCATTTTTTACTTCTATATATTCAGCAAAATTTTTCTCCAGTTTTTTTACATTTTCCCCAAGAATATACCTTCCTGATGATAAAACCGCTAAAACTTCCTTTTCAACTTCCTGTTTGATCTCTTCGTATTGCTTTTGCAAGTCCAGTATCGGAATCATTTTACCCACCTGTTTTTAATCTGTTATAGTTCTTTTACTTACTTCTCATTTCTACAAATAGTTTATCATAAGCAAAAATCAGGCTTTATAAAAACTTTATAAGTATCTCCTTTTTTACCATACCGGTCTTTACTCAAATCTACACTGTAAGCGTATCACAATATTGCGGAAGCTTATAATTTAACTATTGCCCGATAAAATCGGTATAGACTATAGTTTATTTCTCTTAATATTTGAAATCCTGCGTTTTGTGTCGGTAAACCTTGAAGCTCCCGGCACTTTTTCAAGAAACTTTTCGTAAGCTTTTAAAGCTTCATCATATTTTTGCTGTTTTTCCAAAATCAAACCGAGGTTATAGTATACCTGGTAATACCCGGGCTTGATTTCAAGCACTTTCAGGATTGCCTGATGCGCTTTTTCGTAATCACCGGTTTCTCTATATGCAATTGAAAGTCCCAGGTATGCTTCAAAAAAATTTTCGTCTTTTTCAGTCGCTTTTTTATAATATTTAACCGCTTCAGTTACTTGCCCCGAAGTTAAGCTTAAATTTGCCTTATAATAATACTCTTCCGCATTCTCCGAGTAAGAAGGCAATTTAACACTCAACGCCAATACTAGCATGCAGCTAAATATTAAAAGTTGTTTTTTCATCAAAATCTTAAAAAAATTATAATGCCCACTTTATTAATTCCATTATAACTTTTTTTTGAAAAAATTACAGGGGATTGTCTTACTTTATCAGTGAAATTTTCACTGTGCTTTTATGGGTATCGAGAATTATTTTCCCTTCTCTTGCTAACCATCCGGCTCCAAAGAGTACTTCATCTTTTTTACGGTCAATTTTTTTAGCTAAATTAGTAATAGACACCGATTCATCACCATTAGAATTTAAATATTGCCAAATTTCTCCGGCCACTTCGCCAATTTGCTGTACCATATCCATTAAAACCTCCACATATAAGGTAAATTAGCTATATATTCAATAATATTAAATATATATTGATGATTTTTCACTGTCAATATTACTCTGGTTTTTGTCACAAAAAACTTAAAATTTGCCGTTTATTATTTTATTTAGTACCTTTAAAGCTTTATAATGTTTTTCTACGTTATGAACCCTGATAATATTAACTCCTTTTGAAACCAGGTATGAATTCAAGGCTATATTTGCGTCTTCTCTCTCTTGAGCAGGAACGTCGAGAATTTTTGAAATTACAGACTTTCTGGAAACACCTACCAGGACAGGGTATCCAAGAGACCGGAATTCCTCGATCCTTTTTATAAGTTCCAGGTTATGTTCAAATGTTTTACCAAAGCCAATTCCGGGGTCTATTATTATATTTTCCGGTTTTACGCCGTTATTTACGGCAAATTGCGTTTTTTCAGCCAGGTCTTTATACACCGAGTCAACCACGTTTCCCTCATAAACCGGGTTCTCCTGCATTGTTTCAGGAGGGCCGCAGCTGTGCGTAATCACCACAGGGACTCCGGTTTCTGCTGCAATTCCCGGCATTTTAACGTCCCATGAAAACCCGGAAACGTCATTTATAATGTCAGCCCCTGCATTTACAGCTTCTCTTGCAACTTCGGCATGCCTTGTATCTATGCTTAAAGGAATTAAACTATCAAATTCCCTGATCTTTTTTATTACCGGTATAACTCTTTCCAGCTCTATTTCAGGGTTAACTTCCTTTGAAAACGGCCTTGTTGATTCCCCGCCAATGTCTATGATGTCAACGCCTGCTTTTATCATTTCCCTGGTGTGCTCAACCGCTTTTTCAACAGTAAAATATTTTCCTCCATCTGAAAAGGAATCCGGAGTTACATTTAAAACTCCCATAATGTAAGGTTTTTCACCCCAAATAAATTCTGTATCCCTTATCCTCAAGGGCATAGGGATATCCGATTTAAGCCGGGATATAAGAAGCTCTGAAATTTTACTTAATCCAAAAGGTTGGTATTTTAGCTTTAAACAAAGAACTTCCAGCTGGGAAACCGTACTTCCTATTAAAATATCTGTCTTTTCAGTTTTGCAGGTTATAACTTCCCTGTGAACAGCGGCATCTGCCCCTATAGACAAAGCAAGCTGCTTTATTATTGAAGCTTGCGGACAGCTTAGATTGCAAACCTTGTACAGCTTAAAATCGTACTTTTTAAGCGCATTTTTTATATAATTCCTGTCAAAACCGATATCTTTTATGACAGTTTCAATACTTTCAGAAGATATTTTTCTTACAAAATAGTTACTCATATAAACATTTTATATAAAAAATACACTAAAAATAAACTAAGGAAGAAACAAAAAATTCTTATGTAAAATTTTCAAAAATATTCCTTATTAAATTTTTTCGGTCGAGCGACCGACCGAAGGGAGGGAAGCGA
>JANQIY010000074.1 GCA_028281965.1 Candidatus Gastranaerophilales bacterium | reverse complement strand
ACCAAAGAAAAAATTGGGTGGGTGGAGGGAGAATGAATTTTTGAAAATTTTAAAAACACTTAAGTTTTTATTGTTTACTCCTTAAAACAATAAACGACCAATGTCATTTACGAAGAGGGCAGGCAAATAAGCCCGGGTATTGGATATAAACGTTATTCTGCCTGGTCTTTAGCCTTGTCGTAGTTTTTGTACATACTTGCTTATCATAGAATTGTCTGAACTTGTAGAATTACCTGAACCTGGATTTGATGAATTTTGACCTTTGCTTTTTTTCAATATTTCAAATCCTCTTGGTGTCTTTTTTGTTTCCTGGCTTGAATTAACAGTTTTGGAGGTATTATATTTGTCTACAAAATATCTCGGATCCTGCAACTCCTCCATCGCTTTCATGATGCCAATTTTCCCGGCTTTTTTCTGTAAACTTGTGAGGTAGCTTTCAAATAAGAAGATAACTCCCGTAATACCTGCCAGTACACTTGCGCCGGCAGCTACAACAGTTGTCCCGGCGGCAGGTTTTTTCAGGATCTTTTTAAAGAATTCCCCAATAAGTCCATTAGAATTCTTCATATTGCCTTCTTTGTTAAAGATTTTGTCTTTTTCTATAGTGGATTTAGAGGCTTCCTCTAAAGCGTCCAAGGCTTCTGTTTTTATTTTTGAAAAATATTTTTGCACATGCTTATTATCAAATATCGGTTTGAAAATTTTATTATTTTTAATTTCTTTAAATTTATCATATAGACTTGATGCTTTCTTACCAAGCGTATTGCCAAGTTCATCAGGGCTAAGAGCTTCAAGCTTCTTTACTTTCTTTGCCAGGTAATTCCAGCCGGCGGCAACAGCTCCGATCACTCCCAAAATTGCCAGGGAAGGTATTATATCCTTAGCTAGATCTGTAGCCATTTCCATGTTTTCTGAATATTTTTGAGACATATCATCAATTTTTTCAAAGGTATTAAATGTTTTTTCCTGTAAATTTTTTCCTTCGGCTAATTGTTCATCGCTAATTTCAACTTTTTTAAGAGCTTCTCTTAATTTTTTTTCTTCTTTTACTGTTGTCTCTTTATAATTTTTATATTCTTTTCTGTCTTTGTAGAAGTCCTTAAGAATACTTAAACTTCCGGCAACAGTGGAGAAAAAGCCTTTTTTATTATCATTCGCAGGTTGAGTTTCTGATTTTAATTTATCCGGATCAATATATGTAAAGCTGGAAGGATCTTCCATAAGTTCCTGCTTTGCTTTAAACCTTCCTATCCTGGCAGCGTCCTTTTGTAAGGATGCAAAATAAGTTAACATAGCGGCAGAAGGAATAATTGCCGCTAATGCAACGCTTAATTTTTTATTTTTTACAAAGAAATTTTTAGGGTCCAGTTTTAAATGTTTTAAAGCAAAATTAGCGGCGTTTCCTGCTAAAATTCCTATTCCCAATCCTCCGAACACGCCCACCGTATTTGTTACCGTTTCCATATTTTCAGAATATTCTTCCGCGCTGATATTTATTTTTTTAACTGTATTTACAATTATTTGCTGGTCTTTAAAAGCCTTTTTCTTTTGCGCTTCAGGTATTCCCCGTTTATATGAAGCTTTAATTTGTTTATCTTCTTCCAGGTATTTTTTGTGCCATTCCCTATGGTCTTCTTTATCTTTAATTACTGACCTAATTGTAGAAACTGATTCAAGTAACGGAATTAATTTTTTAGCTTTACTTTCTTTTTCTTCTATATCAGGCATTTGCTCAGCGTTTTCTTTTGCTTCGGCAATTTGCTCCGGGGTATAAATTACAAAATTCCTGGGGTCTTGTAATTCATTCTCTCTTGCCTGATATCGCGCAACTTTTGAAGTCCAGACCTGCGCTTTCGTGGAAAAAACCGTTGCCGGGACAGTAGCGGCGATTAAACCCAGGGTAGAACCTGTCATAATAGTAAAAAATACAGAAGACATATCCGTTAGGGGCTCTAAATCTATTTTTCCTTTGCGAGCCTTTCTTGCAATAAGTAACCCGGCAATTGCGCTGCCTGCAAGTGTGCCTAATTGTAGAGCAATAGATTTAGTGACTTCTGTTGCGACTTCAACGTCTTCCGCTTTATTTTCGGAATATTCATCCATTATATTTATTGCATTAATAATGGTTTTTCCATATTTCTGAGCTTCCTGTTTTTCTTGCTCAGAAACAGGGTTTTGTTTTCTGTATTCTTTTTTTCTGGCCTCAAGGTTATCCTGTTCCTGTTCCCAGGCTTCATAACCTTTCCAGTTTTTATGAATATTCCCAAGTGTATTTAGAATTTCTGACATACTTACTATCCATGGCTTCCCTATTTATATTAAGTAAGCAAATTGAGGAAATATGCCGGCATTTATTTGTTTTTATAAAGAATTTTACATATCTTTATAAAATTCCCGGCAACCGGTTGATAAGGTAGAATCAGATATGGATTATATAAGAGAATTGCCAAAAGATATTCCTGTTATCGCAGAATTTGATGTTGCAGTGATTGGGGGAGGTCCCGCAGGAGTCAGCGCTGCTGTTTGCGCCGCAAGGGAAGGGGCTAAAACGGTTTTAATTGAAAGGTATGGATACCCTGGAGGCCAGGCTACAGGGGGGTTGGTAATATTTATTGTCGGGCTTACCGACGGGAAAAAACCTGTAATAAAGGGAATTTGCCGGGAATTTACGGATGATTTATTCGAAATGCAGGCTGCAGAGCAGGTTGGAAACCATATACTTTTTAATCCCGAACATATGAAGCTGCTTTTTGATTCCAAGTTATCGGAAAGTAATGTTGAGCCTTACTATCACAGGTATGTAGCTGATGCTGCGGTTAAAGACGGAAAAATCCTTGCGGTGATTACAGAGGGAAAGTCAGGCAGGCAGGCGGTTAAGGCAAAAGTCTTTATTGACGCCACCGGGGATGCCGATCTTGCAAAACACTGCGGTATTCCTTATGATATCCACGAAAAAGACCGGTTAATGCCGGTTTCTCTTGGTTTCAGGGTTGGGGGGCTTAACCTGGGAATATTTAACGAGTTTATCAATAACAACAGGGCAATTTACGATGAATTAATCGGACAGGCTGGAATTACTGTTAAAACGGGCGGGTGGGTCCATACACTGAATCCGCGGGAAGTCTGGTTTAACATTGTCCATGAAAACAATACAGACTGCACGGACTGCTCGGATTTAACCCGGGCGGAGATATCCCTTAGAAGAAAAATTCACAGGCTTATCCGGTTGTTTAAAGAAAATATTAAAGGTTTTGAAAACGCTTACATTATAGACACCGCGCCCCAGGTCGGAGTAAGGGATTCCAGGCGGGTCAGGGGATTATACAGGTTTGGAGAAAAAGACCTTGCAGCAAGATTTGAAGACACGATTTGCAGGGCCCCGAATTATACCGGCAAGGGAAATCCTTCCGTAGAGGTACCTTACAGGTGTCTTTTATCCGACGGGATTAAAAACCTGGTTTTTTGCGGAAGAAGCATTTCTGTAGAACATAAACTCCTGGATATGTTCAGGGAAATACCCTGTTGCATGGCAACCGGCCAGGCCGCCGGAACTGCCGCTGCTTTTGCTGTTAGTCAAAACCTCAATTTGCGGGATATAGATGTAATAACATTAAAAGAAAGACTTGTTTGCCAAAACGTAATTCTTGAGGAATTTGCTCAATCAGTTAAATAACTCGAGTCGCGAATTAATTAGAGATTGAGGTTATTTAAATTTGAGTTTTTAAAAAGAAAATTCGGTAAAAATCTTACCGGATTTATAAAATTTAAAAAACTCCTAAACTCCTTTAAAAAGAGGAAATTTAAGACATTTCCGAATACGGGTGATAAAAAATTTTTTTTATTTTTTATAAAAAAGAGCAATTTTTTTACGTTGTTTGTTTTTATATAAATAAGAAAGAAAAGGATTGAGTAGTTAAGTAGTTTTTTATTACTAATTAAATTTTTTAAAGAGGTATAAAGGGACAAAGGGGGACTTTGATTATGGGAATTAGCACTCCACATTTTAATCCAGAGGGTTTTGAACGTTTTACTGTACGTAGTAATGGAGGCATAACTCATACTTATGGTACAAGAGGCCCGGGTGGATGGGAAGTCGCAAGAATAAGAACGGGCGGTGGTTCAGTTTTTGGACCGCCTCATAGGCCTCACGGACCGCACAGACCTCATAGGCCTTACGGACCACACAGGGCTCATGGAGGTGGGATAATGAGAGAAATTTGGGCCACGCTTAATGATATTAAGTGTATGATGCAAGACCTATGGGGCGGACCGGCTTTACCTCCGGCACGTTCACATCGTCGTCATTGTGGGTCAGGCTATGGTCCAAGATATGATCGCTGGAATGACCCAAGATGCTGGGATTCAAGATATGATTACTGGGATGACTCAAGATGCTGGGATTCAAGATATGATCACTATGATCACAGGGATTGGGGGCCACGGCGACGTCATCGCGGGCATAGAGATACTGAACCCACAATTGGACAATACATAATGGGAGCTAGTGCGGCAGTTGGCCTTTTTGGTGCAGGAGCTCATGTTCTTGAAAGAGTTTTCGATGCTTAGATTTTTAAATAATAATAAAGAAGGCGGGCTTTTTAAAGCCCTCCTTCTTTTATGGTTTTAAAATATTTATTTGTTCATTTCTTTCATAACTTCTTCGGCAAAGTTTTCCTGTCTTTTTTCAAGTCCTTCACCGAGTACGTACCTTGTGAACCTTCTTATCGTGATTTTCTCACCAATTTTTGCGATTTTTTCCTTGATAAGTTCCTCGACAGTCATTCCCGGGTCTTTTACAAAGTTTTGCTCAAGGAGGACTTTTTCCGCCATAATTTTATCAACCCTGCCCTGGACGATTTTTTCCCTGATTTCAGCGGGCTTGCTCTGGATATCTTCTTTGCCCATTTCAACTCTTTTTTCTTCTTCAATCGCTTCGGCGGGAATTTCATCCCTTGATACGAACTCAGGGGCTGAGCTTGCTATATGCAGGCAGATATCTTTTACCAGTTCTTTAAATTCGTCGTTTTTGGCCACAAAATCGGTTTCGCAGTTGACTTCTACCAAAACCCCGATCTTTCCGTTGTGTACGTAAGAACCTACAAGTCCTTCAGCTGCTATACGGCCCATTTTCTTTTCCGCTGATGCCATACCTTTTTGCCTTAAAAGCTCCATTGCTTTTTCAACGTTGCCTTCCGTTTCAGACAGGGCTTTTTTGGCATCCATAAAGCCCGCGCCTGTTTTATCCCTTAATTCTTTTACAAGTGTTGCGCTTATTGACATTATATTTTCCTCCAGATGTTAATCTATTTTACTTTCTTCTGCTTGTTCAGTCTCTTGAGGGGGCTCTTCAACCGCCCGGGGGGATTCTTCCGGCTGTGCGGCCGGTTGTTGAATCTGTTCCACGGTTTCTTCAGCTGTAGTTATTTGTACCTGTTCAGGTTGTTGTTCTTCTGCGGCAGCTTCCTGAACCTGTTCTCCTGCGGCAATGACTTCTTCTGCCGGAGCTACGGCTTCTTCTGCTGTTACACCTGCGTCTTCGGGCTTAACAGCCTCTGCCTTTGCTGCAATCGCTTCAGCTCCCGCTGCTTCCCTTCTTGCCTTTCCTTCAAGTATCGCATCCGCCATTTTACCTATGACCAGCTTTATTGACCTGATTGCATCATCGTTTCCGGGAATTACATAATTTATATCATCCGGGTCACAATTGGTGTCAACAAGGCCTATAATCGGGATTCCCGCTTTATTGGCTTCTTTTATCGCAATAAGTTCTCTTTTCTGGTCAACCACAAAAAGAAGGGAAGGCATTCCTTTCATTGTTTTAATACCGGAAAGGGATTTATTAAGCTTGTTGATTTGCCTTGTCATTACAGCAACTTCTTTTTTGGGAAGTTTGTCAAAATGTCCGCTATCCCTTAGCTCTTCAAGTTCATTGAGCTTTTTGATACGTGTCCTGATTGTTTCGAAATTTGTTAAAGTGCCTCCAAGCCAGCGTCTATTTATGAAGTAGGCTCCGCACCTGTTTGCTTCCTGCTCTATAACTTCGCTTGCCTGCTTTTTTGTGCCTACGAAAACGATATTCCTGCCTCTGGCAGCGTATTCCCTTATGATTTCATAGGCCTCGTCAAGTAGGGTTGTTGTTTTTCTTAAATCAAGGATGTAAATCCCGTTTCTTTCCCCGAAAATATATTTTTTCATTTTCGGGTTCCAGCGTTGTGTTTTATGTCCGAAATGGACACCTGCTTCTAAAAGTTCTATCATTGATGCTACAGGCATATTTTGTTTTTCTCCTTATTTTTTCGCTAATTTATTTTGTATCTAAAGATAATAACACAAAGAAAATCACTATACTTACTTTATTCGCTGATAAAAATTTTTCAAATTTTTGAAAAATTCAGGAAATTATAGTTTATACCAAAATGAGTTAGTGTTTCAAAATCTTCATAAAATATATAAAAATAGTTTAAAAATTATAATTTTCATTTAAACTGTGATTTAATATACAATAATATGTTTAATAAATTTTTAGATTTAAAAAATAACGCAGTTCAATGGTAGGCTTCGGGAAAAGTTAGATAAAGAGATAAAGGCGGAAGAAGTATGGATACTATACGTAATATGGACAACCAGCAAAGCCTGGATTTAAACAGCTCAGCAATGAGCAATCCTATTGAAACCGGCTCGGAAACCAGTTTTGAAAACTTGCCGCTTGAATCCATACGGCATGGCTTTTTGAGAAGAAATAACTTTTACCTGAGAAGGGGCGTCCCGGAATCCCACAGAAGAGTGGCTGATAACTTCATGATTATAAAAAAAATATTCGGCCATCCCGTTGTCCAGCCAAAAATTACTCCGGAAGAAGCTGACCTTCTTGCCCGGTACGATTTTAACCTTTTGGAATTCTCAACATCCAAGCAAATTGAAGATGAAATTGTTTACCTGAAACAGTGGAGTTTTTCCAGAAACAGGGAACTTCAGGATGCGGCGGATAAAATCATAAAAATCAGGTCAAAAGAATTAAAATATATGATTGCCACAAACTATGTAAACATTACAAACAAAGTCTATAACGGGCATTTAATTCTTGAAAAATATTTTGAGGAAATATCAAAGTATTTTTCAGATAACTAACCTGTAAACAGGAAATAAAAACAAAAGAACAATGAACAGACGAAGAGCAGCTAGAGAACTGGCTTTAATAACATTTTCCCAAATAAAAAAGACAGTAAAAAAAACTGAAGAAGTTGACATATCCGAAATTATTCAGAAATCCATTGAAATCCTGACGGGTGAGGCTGAAAATAACCTTAATTCAGCGGTAAAAGAGCTTGTTAAAATAAGGGAATTTGTTCAGGATTATGAATTTGAACACCCTGACAATGTGGAAAAACCCTATGAAAAAGCGACAGTACCTGTGCGTATCCCAATGACGTCAGATATGCAGGGAAGGATTGACGAGGCTTTAAACTCGGCAGACAAAACTTACTCAGCAATTGATATGATAAGACTGGCTTCGATGGGAGAAATTGATGCCGTAAAGGAATACACCGTTAAAATTGTGACAACTTTTATTGAAAATAAAGACAAAATTGACAATGAAATAAAGGAACACTCAAAGGGCTGGGATGTTGAAAGGCTTGTAAAAATAGACAGGGATATATTGAGAATAGCAATTACAGAGCTGTTATTCTTTGAAGACGTCCCTGCAAGCGTTTCGATTGACGAGGCTGTCGAGATTGCCAAGAAATACAGCGAACCTGAAAGCTCAAAATTCATAAACGGCATTCTGGGACAGGTTGCAAAACCGGGAAAAACTCCTTAACCAGGAAGGATAGTCCAAAATGTTCGACTTATTTAAAAGAAAAAATGAAAAACCCGAGTTCTCTCCCGAAGCCGGGGAGCCGGCTCAGTCTCAGGAACAGGAAGCGCAGGGGAAAAGTCTCTGGGGAATATCTTTTTCAGGGTTAAAGCAGGTTGTTTCCAATACAAACAGGTTCTTTTCGGAAAATGTGCTTGATTTAGGGGAAGATAAGGAAAAAATTGACGATGATTTTCTTGAAGAGCTGGAAGAAAAGCTGATTCAGGCAGATATTGGCGTTGATACCTCAACTTACCTTGTGGAAAAGCTAAGAGACAATAAAAACCAGGTAAAACCTTCGGAAATTGGTGAATTTCTCAAAAACGAATTCAGGGAAATCATTACCAGCAAGGGAACATCAGGTATAAACCACAGGGAAAGCCAATTAAACACGTTTTTAATAACAGGGGTAAACGGCTCAGGCAAAACAACGTTAATTGGGAAATTAGCGTACAAATTCCGCTCGGAAGGGAAGAAAGTCCTTGTCGCAGCCGGGGATACTTTCCGTGCGGCAGCGGAAGACCAGCTGGAAATCTGGGCAACTCGCTCAGGGGCTGATATCGTCAGGCAAGACAATGCCGATCCGGCCTCGGTAGTGTTCGATTCCATAAAAAAAGCAAAGGCCGAAAATTACGATATTTTGCTCATAGACACCGCGGGAAGGCTTCATAATAAGTTCAACCTGATGCAGGAACTTGGCAAAATTAAAAAAGTAATCGACAGGGAAGCGCCCGAAACCCTTGCCGAATCCATTCTTGTAATCGACGCTACGACCGGGCAAAACGGTCTTAAGCAGGCAGAAGTATTTAAAGAAGCGGTAAACCTTACCTGTGTCGGTTTGACAAAGCTCGACGGCAGCTCTAAAGGCGGAATTGTAGTAGGGATTGCAAAGGAACTTGACCTTCCGGTAAAGCTTATAGGAGTCGGTGAGAAGATGGAAGACCTTAAGAACTTTAATTCCGATGACTTTGTGGCAGCGTTATTTGGCGAATAAGAGCCGAGAAAAAAATAAACGAATAATGTCATTTATGAGGAAGCCTGTCCTGAACTTGTTTCAGGATGGTAATCTATCTGGATGGGCTTTCAGCCCATAATGTTGACTAGACAGATTGCCACGGCGGCGCTTCGCGCCGCCTCTCATTGTACATGTTCATAATTCGCTGACAGTTAAAATAAAAAAGCAGTGAAAAAGAGGTTATGTAATATGAAAAAAAATAACAATCTGATTTGCCTGACGTTAGCAAGAAAAATGTTGTCCTGTGTCGAAGAATATGAGCTGATAAAACAAAAGAAAAGCACTCTGTTTCAAACAGTTAAAGAGTTCTGTGAATACAACAAATTCTCAAGGCAAAACTTCCTTAAAGTCTATCGTAGATATCAACAAGAAGGCTCTATAGAAGCACTATTACCTCAGAAAAGAGACCCAAAATACAAAACCAGAAGAATCGATATTAATATCGAAAACAAAGTAATATTTTTAAGAAATAAAGGAAATAACCGTTATGAAATACACCAGATTCTCAAAGAAGAATTAAAAGATTTTACACCATCGCCATCTTGCATTTACAATATATATAAAAGATATGGCTTAAATCGACTTAAAAAACAACAAAAACAAGAAAGACGTAAAATTATTATGAAAAAAGCTGGAGAATTGGCTCACGTAGATTGTCATTACTTAAGTAAAGGCATAACAATAAAAGATCATCCTAAACTCTATCTTGTTGCTGTAATTGACGGCTATTCCAGAATAGCCTGGGCTGAAGTCGTAGAAGATATTAAATCCCTTACAGTTATGTTTAGTGTTTTAAGATGTCTGAATATGATTCAAAACAGGTATAAAATCCAATTTGAAGCAATAATGACCGATAATGGCGCTGAATTTGGTTCAGGCAAAAATGTGGACAATTTCAATGAGAATAAAGCATAAATACACTAAACCCTATAGACCTCAAACTAATGGGAAAATAGAGAGGTTTTGGAAAACCTTGAAAGAAGATATGCTGGAAGATGCTTGTTATGAAGATATATTGGAGTATTTAATATATTACAATGAGCATCGTCCTCATCAAGGATTATACAATAAATTACCAATAGAATTTATACCTAAATCGTAAGCGAATTACTTGACATGTACAGTTTGGTGCTTTAATATTTTGCTTATATCTGTGTAATTTGAGCCTACTAAAGTTATAACTTTCTAAAATTTTAATTGAGATTTAAGATTAAAAAAATAATAGCACAATAGATTTTAAATAATTGCTCCCTATAATTTTTTGTTGTAATTTTGTTGTAACAAGTGATGAAAAGTTGATCCTCTAATATAAACAATCAAAGGATTTCAGCTTTCGGACACGACTGAAAATCCGTATGCCCGCAGTTCAATTCTGCGTCCCGGCATTTTTTATTGCAAAGCGGGTTTACCGCAAAACAGTAATTGTATTAAAGTAATTAATACTGTATAATTAAATATAGTAATTAATTTAGAGGGTTAGAGACTTTATGAAAAAAGGATTCACAGTTTCGGAATTGTTATTGACTTTGGCAATAATCGGAATTATAGCAGCCATAATAATTTCAAATTTGCTGTTAACTACAGATGATAAATCTGCAAAAGTTGCTTTAAAAAAAGCATATTCTACTCTTACAAGAGCGACTAATTTAATTCTACTTGATAATTCAGAAAGTTTTGTCGGAGTTTGTTCTGATGCAGACTGTTTTTCCAGCTTGTATTCCGAAAAATTAACTATTCTAAAAGAGTGCGCTTCCGGCGGAGTATCAGGAATATGCTGGTATGCAAAGCTGTCAAACCCGTGGGTTGCATATGCTGCCAGGAGGCCTATTGGGGGGGGCCCTGATCCCCTGCCACTCCTGAAGCCGGCTTTATAATGGCCTCAGGAGAATATATAGGATTTACCCATTCTTCTGCTGACTGCACGAATATTTCTAACGGAACTTATGAATGTGCAATAATAAGCTTGGACATAAACGGTTCCAAAGGGCCTAATACAGTAGGAAGCGATATTTTTAATTTTCATATACAGTCAGATGGAATTAGTCCTTACGGGCTCAAGGACGGTAAAGACTGTTCAACCTCAGATTACTCAGGATGCACAGCAGTATATCTATTTGGTGATGGAGTTGACTCTTCTCTAGGATGGTCGCTGACTCCTGCCGGGCAGGGCACAAACTAGAGAAGCAATAAGACGCAATAATTGGTTGGTTCTGAAGTTATTAATACAGTAGAAACAGAATGGCTGGAAGTTACCAGGATATCAAGGCATATGCGGATGCCAATAGTATTTCGCTGACTTCTATAGAAGATGTAAAAAATAACGCTGAGTTAATGAATATAATAACCACCAGCTGGAATGCGGCTTAATCAATAAAAGACTCCGGTTTATGAACTCATATAGGCACATAAGAAGTAATTATTTGCTCAAAACGTGGTAATGACATAATAAACCTTGTTAATCCTTCTTGCAAATTCCACCGAAGAGCATCCATAAAATTTTGCAGTGATAAACTTTGGGCTCAAATCCTGCTTTTTCAAGCATATTTGAAAATTCATCTACATAATAATAGTTTACATCCATATATTTTTTGTCGAGGCCCGATTTAAGCTTATTAAATGGTGTATTTGTTTTCATAGTCAAAGCCATAGAGAACTTTCCGCCCGGCTTTAATATACGATGAACTTCACTTAGTGTTTTATTTATATTGGGGAATAAATGTAGAGCTCCGCAGCAATTTACCGCGTCAAACGAAGAATCTTTAAAAGGCAGGTTTTCTGCGTCTGCATATACAAAAAATAAATTTTTAATATTTAGCTTACCGGCTTTCTCTGATGCATACTCAAGCATGGGCATAGATAAATCAAGTCCGTACACTGTTCTCTCCGGATGATTTTGAGCAAATGAACGTGCATAAAACCCTGGTCCGCAAGCAAGGTCTAAAATCGTATCATTTTTACCCGGATCAAGAATTTTATGAATAAGATCCATTTCATCTTTCATGCTGATACCCATTAAGTATTCAAAAATCTTATTTCCCCTCCACCATCCGCTTTCGTAGATACTTATAAGGGTTTTAGAATCACAAAGTTTTTGAGCAGGAGATTTTTTAACACTTGTATCTGGTAGAAAATCAATTATTTCATCGACTTTAACATAATTGGAGGAATTTAAAACTTCAGGGTTTTTCATTTTTTTCTCCTTATTTTTTGGTTAAAATTCCATAATAGAAAAAGCTAAAAGCCTCAACCATAAGCGAGGATGTATCAGGGTAAAGTTTATTAAGATTTTTGTTTTGGAATATATCTCTCATCAGGCTTGCTATAAACATAATTAACTCTATTTTTATGTCAGGTCTTATTTCATAATTTTTTTGGGCATTAGAAAAGATCTGTTTTAGTTGGATAAAAGATTTTGCATTTTCCTCATCAACAAATTTTTTAATTTCAGGATCAGAACTGAGAATGAATTCACTTAAAAATTCAGGACTATATTTATTGCTGTATTCTATTTTAAGCAATAGAATTTTTTTCATTTTTTCTTCAAAAGGCAAGTCTAAAGCCAGAACTTCGTCAATTTCATTACGACCTTGAGAAAAAATCTCTTTAAGAATGAATTTAACAAGATCGTTTTTACTTTTAAAATGCCTGTAAAAAGTCATTTTACTGACATTTGAAGCAGAGCAAATCTCTTTGATGCTTACTCTTTTTATTCCGTATTTAATAAACAGTTCTTTAGCTGTAGTAGTTATTTTTTCTATTTTTGGTGATATCTTCATTTTTTATGAGACTTTTTGATAATAATGTTACTTTTTTATAACTAAATAATGATTTAGTAACATAATATCATATTTTTAAAGAAAATCAAATTTTTTTTAGACCGCTAATACCGATTGTTTTATCCCGGGTTTTATAAATACCAAAGAATATCGCATAAAGCACGGGAACAAAGCATAAAGTCAAAACTGTTGCAAAGGATAGACCGAATATAATCACAACGGCAAGTGATTTAAAGAAAACGTCCCACATTAAAGGAATTACACCAAGCACTGTCGTAAATGCCGCCATGGAAACCGGCCTGGTTCTGCTTATGGCAGCGTTTATTATTGCATTATAGGGATCCTGGCCTTTTTTTATCCCCAGGTCAATCTGGTCAATAATCATAATGGCGTTTTTAATAAGCATACCTATAAGGCTGAAAAATCCCAGGAATGCCATAAACTCAAACGGCGTATTGGTGACTAAAAGCCCTATCGCAACTCCTGTTACGGCAAGGGGTAAACAACAAAATATTAATACGGGCTGCTTAATGCCATTGAATAATAATACTAAAATTGTAAACATTCCGAGCATTACATAAGGCATTGAAGCGTTAACACCAGCTTGAGATTCGGCACATCCTTCATATTCACCGCCCCATTCAAGCTTAATGCCTTCAGGAATAGTCATTTTGTCGATGTCTTTTTCAAGTTCCTTCCTTAAAGTCTCGGCAAAAACACCTTCAATAGGGTCACAACTAACCGTAATTACACGATACCTGTCTTTTCTTTTTATCAAAGAGTCCTGCATTTGTACATCAATTCCTGACACTACCTGCTCAATCGGTATCATTTGATTTTTAACACTGCTATATACCTGAATATTTTTTAAATCATCCACGCTATCAGCTTCTTTATCAGGCAATTGAGCAACTACAGGCATTAAGATGTTTCCTTCATAGAAATAACCTGTATTTACACCGTTAAATGCTCCTTGTAGAGCCATGTTTAAATCAGCTCTTGTAATGCCGGCTTTACGGGCTTTTTCTTGCGAAAATACAGGTTTTATAACTTTTACCTGCTGGCGCCAATCAGTACGAATATATGTCGCATTTTGGTTTTTTTGCGCGAGATGCTTAATCTTTTTAGAAAATTCCCTTATTTCTTTTGAATTTTTACCTATGACACGGACTTCAACTTTCCCGTTCATAGGCATTCCAAGGATTAATCGTTCTATTTTTATCTGAGCATCAAGGAAATTATCTTTAACATACTTATAAAGTCGTTTTTTAAGCTCAGATATGCCTTTTTCCGACTTAAAATTAATTATAAGCTGCCCATAGGCGCTGTTTGGGTCTTCAATATAATACACAATCATAAAACGCAAAGCCCCCCTGCCTGTCCATGTTGAAACAGCATCAACTTCAGGCTGTTTTAAAAGCCATTGTTCAATTTTTCTCAAATCCTCCGTTGTTTTATGAATTTTAGTACCCTCTGGAAGCCAATAATCAAGGGTTAACTTGGTTGCGCTGGATGTGGGGAAAAATGCCGGCGATACCTTACCGAATGCAAAAAATGACATCATTATGATTGCGATCATTACAAAAAGAGTTTTCCATCGATTATCAATACAAACTTCCAAAAACTTTTTAAAACTACGATAAAATTTGTTATCATAAACGTCTTTTTCTTCTTTTTTAACCTTTAAAAACCCGTAGCACATAAAAGGCATAACGGTTATAGCTAAAACCCAGCTGATAGACAGCGAAATTAACACTACCCGGTACAAAGCCGAGCAATATTCACCCATAGAATCAGGTGAAAATCCTATCCCGGCAAAAGCCAGTATTGCAATAACAGTAGCGCCAAGCAATGGCAACGTTGTCTGCTTAACAACTTCGTTACAGGCTGAAAGTTTCTTCATTCCCTGTTGAATACGCACAAGAATACCGTCAGTTATCACTATCGCATTATCTACAAGCATTCCAAGTGCAATAATTAAAGCTCCTAAAGACATACGGTGCAAATCTATATTTTGAAACTTCATAAACAGGAATGTTCCGCAAATGATTATAAGCAGCATTGCTCCTATCAAAAGCCCGCTCCTGAGTCCCATAAAAAGCATTAAAACGGCAATAACAATGGCTATCGCTTCTATAAGGTTTAAAACAAAGCTATCAAGAGCCTTAGTTACAATGCCGGGCTGGAAATAGACGCTCTTGATTTCCATTCCGGTTGGTTTTACCCTTTCAAGTTCTTTTAATTCTGCTTTAACTTTTTTGCCAAGCTCAACAACATTTACCCCTTCTGCGTTTGAAATCCCAAAAGCAATTGCGGGTTGACCGTTAAAACGCATAATTTCTTTCGGCTTTTTCTCATAGCTCCTTTTTATGGTTGCAATATCCTTTAACCTGAAACTTCTGCCCGTTGTGTCGTCCGAAACAAGGATATCTCCTATTTCATCAATAGATTGAAATCCGCCTGTCGTATAAAGCCTTATATTCTCATCGCCAATGTTTATATCACCCGCGGGAGAAATAATATCCTGTTTTCTGAGAATTTCGAATATTTTAGGGCGCGGAATTCCAAGATTAATGGCTTTTGAAATATTTATGTATATTTTTTCTTGCGGCATCCCCCATGTATCAACCCTGGCAACACCTTCTATAAGCAATATCTTCTTTCTTATATAATCGACATAATCCTTTATCTCTCTAAAGCTGTACCCTTCACCCGTTACGGCAAAAAGCATTCCGTAAACGTCACCAAAATCATCGTTTACAAAAGGGTTTATCCCGGGAGGAAGATGACCTTTACAGTCATTTACCTTGCGCCTTAGCTCATCCCAGATTTGAGGAAGGTCTTTTGCCGTATATTTATCCTTTGCTTCCGCGTAAACAATAGATTGCTCAGGATAAGATATGGATTTGACTTCATCAATCTGCCCCATGGACTGAACGGCGGCTTCTATAACGTCAGTTACCCTTTGTTCAACTTCCCGCGGGGTTGCCCCGGGATACCGGGTAACAATTATTGCCTGTTTAATTGTATACTCGGGATCTTCGTACCTGCCAAGTTTCGTATAGGAAAATATTCCGCCAATAATCAATAAAACTGTCAAAAATATAGTTATCGCGCTTTTTCTTATCGTAAATTCCGCTATATTCATTTATCCAAATCTAACCTTTCGTATTCTTTGATTTTGTCACCTTCTAAAACGTGATGAACGCCTGAAATTATTATTCTTGAATTATTTTCAAGCCCTGATGAAATTAATACTTTATTGTTCAGGAATTTTTTAATCTTTACCGGTGTTTTAGCAACAATCCTGTCAGCATTGACAATCCAGACATATTGTTTTTTATCACTGTCTGAAAACACTGCATTTACAGGTATTTCAATACCGGAATTGTTTTCAACGCCGCTTTTTATGGTGACTATAGCAGTCATATCAGGTAATACAGATATATCTTCCTTGTTTTTGACATAAAAAGTTGCAAGGTAGGTATTTGTTATTTTGTCTTTTTGTTTTGAGAATGATTTTAACTTTAAAGGGAATTTTTGATTTGGATAACTTTCAAATTCTGCGCTGTAGCTAAAGTTCTTATTATCGGAAAGCATAAGCTTTTCAGGAATGTTTATCTCAACCTCCAGGTTCTTCAAATCTTGTAATACAGCTACTGTCTCTTTTTCATTCACAAAATCGTAATTATCGGCTATTTTCCTTGTAATCACGCCTGAAAACGGCGCTTTTACGTATGTATCCTCAAGGTCCTTTTGAGCAAGGGATAATGCCGATCTTGCCATTTCAAAATTTTTCTTTTTAACCTGGTAATCGGCAGTTGAAACAACACCTTCCTCATAAAGCGATTTATATCTCTTAAATTCTGCTTGAGCTTCTAAAAACCGGGCTTGTGCAGATTCTAAACCGTACTGTTTTTTATCGGAATCAATCCTGGCAAGTATTTGCCCTTTATAAACTTTTTGACCCTCTTTTATCGGTAAATTTATTAATTTCCCGGAAATTTTAAAAGAAAGGTTTGTCTTTTTTGAAGATTGTACAACTCCGGGAAATTCCCTGTTTGAAACAGTTGAAGATGTTTTAACTATAATTGTTTTAACCGTTTTAGCTTGCTTTGCCGGACTTGTTTCTTCTTTTGCACACCCGCTCAAAAACAAAAATGCTACTAACATCAACAAAAGTTTTAAACTCGTAAATAATAAAAATATTTTTTTCATTAAAATTTCTCCTGTTTATCACTCAAATATTTTTCAAACCTTTTATAAAATTCCGCCTGTTTTTGCTCGTTTAACAATAAGTTAAAACTGCCCGTATTTGTTTGCAAATCAACAACCGCAAGCAAGTAGTCGTAAACAGAGTTTAAATATTGCATATCTGCTTTTATGTTTGCATCTTTGGCATTTAAAAGCTCTGAAATATTAGCCTTGCCTATATCATAAGATTTTTGTACCATCTTTAAGTTTTCCCTGGCGTTATTTGCAGAATCCTTGGAGAGTTTAATATTAAAGGATTTTGACACAAGCTCTAAAACGGCATTTCTAATATTAAGTTCCAGGTCATTTTTCAATATGTCTTTTTGAATTTTAAGCCTTTCAATTTCCAGCTTTACTTTTTTGCGGTTAATTCGGCTTTTATCCCCGTCAAATAAATCCCAATTTAAAAATGCGCCTAAAAAGAAACTTGTATCATCATATTTTTTAAACGGCCCCCTGCCCTCTTGATACATAAAATTAAGCATACCCCCTTTTAAGGCAACATCAGGAATGTAATTTTTTCTTCCGTAATATTTTTCCAGATGAGTAAGCGCATCTATTCTTTTTTGAGCTGATTTCAATACAGGGTGAGTATTTATAGCTTCTTCCACCAGGAAATCCATAAAAATATTTGTTATTAAGGGATTATCAACTATTTTTTTAATTTTCTGATTTTCAAAACCAATAAAAGTCCTATCGTCAAGATTTATGTCCAGAAGGTTAAAATTAGTGCTCAAAGGCTTGTTTAAGGTATTATTCAAGGAAATTTTAGCCTGTTTTGTATTTATTGAAGCTTGAATAAAATCATTTTTACTTCCGGAGTATTCGCTTCTCCATCTATAAACGTCGCTTATTGGTATTTGCCCTATTTTTTGAGTTTTTTCTCTTATTTCAAGATTTTTTCTGGAAAATGCAAGGGATTGACGATAAATTTTTTGAGTATTTTCTGATTTTAAGATGTTTAAATATTCCAGAGTTGCCTTTTGTATGGCATTTATTATTTCCCGGGCTTTTTCATACTCCCGGGCTTTTAAAATATCTTTTGAGTTTAAAATGTTTGCAACCGCTTTATCTGAATAAATCAGTTGATTTATACTCGGTAATAAAATCCCTGTCCTTTCAGGGATAAAGTCCGTAAAAATGTCGTTTACAAACAAAAACGACGTTCCGACGCTTGCGCTTGGGAAAAAAGCCCTTTTACTTAATTGGGATTGCCTTTTGGCAATTTGAGCTTGAAGTTTACTTGAGGTTACATCAAGGTTGTTTCTTAGCGCATAAAGCATGGCCTGCTTTACATCAATAGTTTCATAATCCTCATCATAGGTCTCATTATAAGTAACAACTTCGCTTAAAACATCGTAAGTCGGTATTTTATTAACTATACGCGCCGTTAATAAATTAACCGACAAAAACTTATCATTTTCATTTTTTATATCAAGCCGGGAAATATCTTTACCGTCTAAATATGCATCTATGGCAGTAGCAATTTTCCTTATATTGACGGATAAAGGGGTATCAGACGCATAAACGGCATACGCCCCGTTTTTTAAATCTTCAGTTGAAGAGCCCAAAACAGGATATCCAAGTTTTGTCAGTTTTGAGATAAGCTCTTTTTTATATTTACCTTCCCTGGCTCCTAAATATCCCAAATAAACAGCATCAATTGACTTATCCTGCTTTAATACCTGAAATAGATTATCAATTCTTACAAGGACATATTTTGGGGAGGTATTTGCTATAATTTCATTTTCGCTGACTATAGCCAGTTTTTTATATTTATAAATACCGTTTAATTTCGCAAAATCCTCTTGTTCAAATGGCTTATTTGAAATATAGACGAGATTGTTTATATTTTGGATATTATTTATTTTGTTGTCGGAAAAACATATAGTAGGCTTTTTAAAGTCTCTTTCAGAAATTATAGATTCATTTGTTAAATTTCCAACTGCGATTATAATGTCAATGCCCGGGGAACTTTCGAGTTGTGCATATTGTTTTATTGCGGCTTGTTTATCCCAGTTTGCGACTTTAACATTTTTATCGTCAATTTTTACATTTACTTTGTGTCCAATCAGCTCATCCAGCTCTTTTTTTAACATTGGTTGAAAAAACTTCATTTTTTCATTTTCCAAAATCAGCCCTATGCCTAAATTCTTATCAATTTCTACGGCAAGACACTGTGAGGAAAATAAAAATATCGTGAATACACCCAGAATTATCTTTTTCATAAACCTATTCCTTAATCTTCCGCGCAGACAGCAATAAGCAAGACATAGAGCCGTACTCGTAAACTTTGGTATTAAAGTTGTCAAATCCTGATTTTTCAAGCGCTTCGATTAATTCTTCTTTTGATAAAAAATGGGACGGATATCCGCACATTTTTGTTATCAGTTCATGAAAAGCGGCGGAAACATTGTAATAAGTGTTGTCATCGAGCAAAAAGTGATTTGAAATAAAAATTCCGCCGGGGTTGAGTATTTTGTTTATCTTTTTGAAAATTACACTTAAATCCTCTTTCCACGGATATAACACGTTTGACGCTAAAGCCAGGCCGTAAGTTTTTTCTAATTCTTCCAGGTTATTTAAATCCAGGCCAATTGCAGAAATTTTATTTTGATACCCTTTTAATTCGACGTATTCTTCTATTACATCTTTATTTCCCGGTAAATCTATTATTTCAGCGGTTAAATTCTTATTTCTATCAATCAGGGCCATTGAAAACGTTCCATGGCTTCCTCCTAAATCACACATAGTTTTGACATTCTCAAATCCTTTTATCCCTATCGCGAATTCTGTAGTATTTTGCACCATCCCGGCAAGCGCATGTTGTGCTATTTTCTTTAACATGCCGCATCCAAGCCACATTTTTTTGTTAGGCTCAAGCTTTTCTCCTTTTATTACTTTCGGCAAAGCGCTTAATATATTTGTATGCACCTGGTTCATAAGTAAAACCTCTCCCTGGTAAAGAGGGGAGGATTTAACCAGGTACTCAAGCGACTCGGCAGATAAAGCATAATTATGCCCGCACTTTTCCAGCAATCCCAGTGAAACATAAGCATTCAACAACGCTTTCGTTATGCTTGAATTGAAATTAAGCGCCTTTGCTATTTCTTTAAAATCAAGGCGCTTGTCGTCAATCAGGTCAAAAATACCTGATTCAATGCCAAAAATTAACAAATCCAGAGACTTGCTCTCATAAGCAATTTTGTCTAAAACATTCTTTTTTACGTTCACTGTTGGTAAGTTCATTTTACTTTCTCCTTTTATAAATAATTTACGCTAAATCTGTTTGGTAGCCATACACCTGTCCCAAAAAATTTTATGCTCATTTTACTTTTTAACTATAATCTCACTTAAATCTTTATCATTGATTTCATTTAAAAAGTCTTCGAATTTTGAAAAAAATTCTTCTAAAAACTTTAACTCGTCCTCTGCCAGGGTTTCATAGTATTTTTTAAATTTTGATTCAATATTCGAATGGATTTTTTCATGTTTTTCAAGTATTTCTTTACCTTTATCAGAAATATTAATCATTATTTTTGAGGCATTTTCAGGTGATTGCTCTTTTATGATAAATCCTTTTTGAGCAAGTTTTTTTAATACTTCTGACACGCTTCCTTTTGTCATGTCAAGAATTCTGGCAAGCTCTGTAACGCTTGAGCCTTTATGTTTTTCAATATGCACCAATAGAAAAACTTCTGAATGGTAAACTATTTGACCATCGCCAAAGTCATGAGGTTTTCTCTCATTTTCAGTCCAGAGCCTGGCAACTCTTTTAAATTTTTTCATAGCATTATAATTTGTCATACCAATAGTGTATGGCACCCTAACGCTTTTGTCAAGAATTATTTTTATAAACTTTACAATTTAATTAACCTAAATCACGAATTAAATATTTTCGAAATTCCTTAAAACGCCCAAGCGGTGCTGTCCGCGTTTTCGCAGCTAAGCGGGAGTGAAGCAAAACCGAAACGGAAATGTTTTAGTTTTCGTTGGAGGTTTTGCGTAACTCATTCCCACCCAACCCGCCTTGAAGGTGGACGGCGGCTTCATGAATGAGACTATGCTCCCGCTGCCGCAGGCAAATCCGGATTTTGCCGGAAACGCCACTTCTGCTTGCGAATGCAGGAGCTTATTTAAATTCCAGGACCAGGTGAATAAACTCAATATCGTCATAATCCTTTTTTTCTCTTGAGCTCAGGTTAACCCCGGTTTCAATCTTTATGTGGTTATAGGAGTTTAGACGCAAAAGTTCATTAGGGACCCTTATTGCCATATTATTGCCGTTATAATCAATTTCACCGATCTTACGGGAATTGAAAAACACTTCTACAGGAGAGCTAAAAGCTGTAGAGACCCTGCTTTGTCTCATACTTTGCGCCCTTATTGTATCTATTCCAAGTATTGAACCTATTTTTAACCATACACTGTTATTTCTGCCTGAGTCTTTAACAAAAAATTCCTTAAAAAAGCTAACACCTGACGCATTTGAGGAAAAATCCCCGGAATTTGCTGAACGGCTGGAAAACCTATCATCACCAAGGTGATGCAGTCTTGTATCTATAACCAGTTCGCTGGTCGTTTGTTCCGCAATTGCAATTTTCATGGGTTTATGCAGGTTGTCTTCATCAATTATCAACGAAAACGGCTTATACCCATCAGCCTCTATAGAAATGATCATCGGGGTGGAATCAGGCATATTCAGCTGAAAAGCTCCGGAGTTGCCGGTTTTTACCGCTATTCCTTTTGACGGGATTGATACCGTTGCCCCTTTGATTGGATGGCCGGTTTCCTGATCAACCACAATACCGCCGTTTTTGATTACGTGTTCCTTGTTTACAACTCCTGAAAGTACTTCCGAGTAAGATTTTTCACATGTAAGTAAAGCAAGAATTATTGTTATAGTCAGCGCAATGTTTTTATATGCGCATAATTTGCTTGTAACCATCCCCATAATTTCCCCCCCTGTTTATAAAAACTTTTAACCCATCAATTGGAAAAAGTTCTATATTTTTTTATTTTCAATACCCCTTTTTACAGATATTTTAAAAACGTTTCACTTTGATTTCATTGGGAAAAAGTATAATTATAAGAGCAATATTAATTTTTCGAACCGAGCGTAAACATTTAAGGATTTCAGAACGCCAATAAAAAATAAGGCGGTGCATAAACACCGCTTTTAGTTTTCTCTGCCTTGTTTTTTTGCCTTATGATCTCTTTTTCCGCCGATTTTATTAAGCCAGTAAATTTATTCTTCTTTGATGGCCCAATTCTTCTGATAATAATTCTTGTACTTTTTCTTCGTTGTCGTTTGCTGCCTTTAATCTTCTTTTTATCTCTTTTAGGTCTTTTGCATTTAAAACCCTGATTAAAATCGTTTCTGTTATTACATCAACCACGCTTCCATTTCTTTCATCCGGCGGGTAGTATGACTTAAAGCTTAATTTTTCTTTTTCATCAACTTTATTTTTCCGCCTGTTAAATGGAAGCCTGCTTCTGTCAGGTGGTGCAGTATATGGTATTTGGTTTTGTGGTAATTTGTATATAGTATTCATTTTTAATTAGTCTCCAAGCTTTTTTTGAAATTTCTAACATTAATTTTTGATTTTGTTTTGTCATCGTCAGATTTCCTTTACTTCGCTCTTTTTCATTTACTTAAAGTGTACTTAAAACACTTTATCTTTTGATATTAATTATTTACCAATTTAAATGTTTTGTCAACCCTATTTCAATAAATATATTAAAATACTTATATTAGAGTTTTATTAAAAGCTTGTTATTGTGCCCTCAAAAAGAAATCCGGAAATGAAAAAATTATTGAAGGGCACAATGGGTAAGCAGAAAGCGTTTTTTAGAAAAATCCGACTAGCGGGAGCCTGGTCTCATTCATGCCAGGGCAATTCAGTTCTAAATTGGATAAATTAAACTTAAACTGTCACCCCGCATTTGATGCGGGGTCTAGCCAATTAATGCTGATACGCGATAAGTAAAAGTTGGCTAGATGCCGTGTCAAGCACGGCATGACATATCTTTTTTAATTCCAGA
>JANQIY010000072.1 GCA_028281965.1 Candidatus Gastranaerophilales bacterium | reverse complement strand
CTATAGGGTGGCTGTGCGCGGCAGCGGGAGCTAACGCAGTAGCTCATTCATGGGTGGGTTTTGGCAAATGTTGCATACATGCAATTAGCAACTCGAGTTTTTTAAAACTATGCCGGTTAAAATTTAAAATCAAACGGCCTTAACTTGAGAGGGTTAATTTTCCTTTCAAGTAAGAGAAATTATTTTGTAAAAACCATTAAAGGGAGAAAGCAATGGAAGAAATGGTAAAAATTGAAAAATTAAGAAAAAATGCCGAAAAGGCAAGAGAATATTTTGAAGATAAAGTTGCATTCACAATAGGACCTGTAGGACTGAAGAGAATGATTGATTCGGAAAGCGATTCAATTAAGGTAATTGACGTAAGAGCCTCAGATGATTACATTAGCGGTCATATTCCCGGGGCAGAGTCGTTTCCTGCCGGAAGCCTGGAATTTTCAACGGACAAACTCTCAAAAGACAGAATAAACATACTTTATTGCTATGACCAACAATGCCATCTGGCTGCAAAGTGTGCTTGTATGCTTGCAGCAGAGGGGTTTCCGGTTATGGAACTCGAAGGCGGGTTTAATGCCTGGTATCATAAGGATTATGAAATAGTTACATTTGGTTAGCAGTTTTATACATTTTTATATTTTAAAAAGTTCGCTTAAAAAACCCGGGAAGCGGACTTTTTAGCTGCCGTCATTTTATAAACTTACTGTGGCCCAGGGACAGTACAGCTTCCGGGGAAGTTAGCCGGTTGAACTTATCCTCGTCAATATATTTATTTTGAATCAGGTAGTCCTTAAGTGAAAGGCCAGGTTTTTGAATCTCTTTAGCGATTTGGGCCACTTTATTATAGCCTAATTCGGGCAAAAGAGCTGTTAGAGTGGCTAAACTGTTTTCAACGTGTTCTTTCAGGTTTTTAATATCCGGTTTAATTCCGTCAATACATTTTTGTCTAAGGGTTTTATTTGTGTTGATAAGCAGTTCCAGGGTTTCAAGAAAAGAAAACGCAATCATCGGCAGGTTCTGGTTAAGTTCAAACTGGCCGCCTGCAGCGCAATGGTTGATAATGGAATCGTTGCCCAGGACTTTCATTCCTACTTGCGCCGCTAATTCAGGGATTACAGGGTTAACTTTGCCGGGCATTACTGACGAGCCGACCTGTACCGGGGGCAAAAAAATCTCAGAAAACCCGGCATTAGGCCCGGAATTCATATTTCTGAGATCGTTGGAAATTTTTATGAGGTTAACGGCATGGGCTTTTAAAATCCCGCTGGCTTCGGCAAAAACATCGAGGTTTTGTGTGTTTTCCACAAGGTTTTCCGCTCTTGCAAGCCCGATTCCCGTGATTTCCCGCAGGTTTTCGATCACGCTGAAAATATATTTTCTTGGGGCTGTAAGACCTGTCCCCACGGCTGTACCGCCTATATTTACTACTCGCAGGCGTTCTTCACATTTGTAAATTCTCCATCTATCCCGGGATATGGCTTCCGCAAAAGCTGAAAATTCTTTTCCAAGGGTTATCAGGACTGCGTCCATGAGCTGGGTTCTGCCTATTTTCACTATATCCGCAAATTCCTTTTCTTTCGCCTGAAAACTCTCTTGAAGAGCGGTAACTTCTTTTTCAAGTTCTCGTAAAAGATATATTGACGCTATTTTTAGAGCGGTGGGATAGACGTCATTAGTTGATTGGAACTTATTTATATCTTCTATCGGGTCGATAAAGCCGTATTCGCCTTTATTTTTCCCGTAAAGGCCAAGCGCCCGGTTTGCGATAACCTCGTTTACGTTCATGTTTAACGATGTTCCGGCGCCTCCCTGGACAGGGTCGACAATTATGTGGGAGTCAAGCTTGCCTTCTGACAAGTCCATGCAGGCTTTTGTAATTGCATCGGCTTTGCGGGGTTCCCATATATCGAATTCCTTTATGGAACTCGCACAGGCAAGCTTTACCAGGGCAAACGATTTTATAAAAACCGGGTTAATCCGGTATTGAGAAATATTAAAATTTTCTCTTGCCCTGCAAGTGTGTATCCCCCAGTAAGCATCCCGTGGAATTTCCTTTGTGCCAAGCGAATCGGTTTCTTTTCTAAACGTCATATCTTATGCCTTGTTAAATTTATAAAAATAATTTTAAATTAAAATCAGTAATTGATAAAATAAAATTATTACATTCAATAAAATAGCAAATATGTCAAAAATACTAATTGTTTGTCCTGATGAAAAAATAAACCGAGACCTGACAGAGCTTCTCTCCGGGGTCGGGTATGAAATAGAATCCGTTTTTGCCCAGGAGGATTCAATCAAAAAAGCTGAGGAAATTTCTCCTGACATTGCTATCATTGACACTTCAAGTCCTGAAATCAATATCTCTTTTATATGTAAGAGCCTTAAACTGAAAAACACCACAAATGACACCCAGATAATACTTTTAACCTCCAGTGACTCTACGTCAGAAGATATTTTGGTAGGGGCTGACGGGTATATAACAAAACCGTTTAACGAAAATATTCTCATAGCAACGGTTAATGCTCATTTGAGAATTAAAAAACTGCTGGATATACTTTATACGAACAATAGTGAGCTGGCAAAGAGCCTTTACCAGCTGAATGTCTTGTATAGCACCAGTTCTCAACTGGCAGGGACGCTTGATAAGAAAAAACTTATCGATATTATGAATACGGGGCTTGAAAAAAGTCTGAATTTCTCCCTGTGTCTTGCTTTAATCATAAATGAGCCGGAAAATGCCACTCTTATGGTAAATTCCAAACATCCAATTACTCTAAAACTTGAAGAAGCCTTAAAATTAAGGGCAATGGTCGGGTATAAAAACCTGTTTGAAAACAACGAACTGCCTTTTGACCTGTCAATCGACAATATCAAAACCATTAAGAATTTCGATGAGGAAGGCGAGCCGCTTGATATTAACACTCTTGTCTGGGACAGGCTTTTTGCCCCGATAAGCACGTCTGATATGTTTTTCGGTACAGTTGAAATCATCAGGCAGGACGAGTTCACCGGCGAGGATTCAACGTGCTTTCAGACTGTAGTTAAGCAGGTTTCACTTCCTTTGGAAAGCGCATTATTTTATGAGGAACTTAAAAAAACGAATATAAAACTTGAAAAACTGGAAAAAATGAAGTCAGAGTTTATTTCTATAGTTTCTCATGAGCTTAGAACTCCTATTACATCAATAAAAAACTCCCTTGACATGATGCTTTCCGGTAGAATGGGAGGGATTAATCCTACACAGAATAATTTTCTCAACCTTGCAAAGAGAAACCTGGACAGATTATCCATTATTGTCAATGACCTGCTGGACTTATCAAAGATTGAAGCGGGAAAAATGCATTACAGGTTTGAACCTTACAATATCGTTGATGGCTTAAAGTTTGTATACTCAACTTTTGAGCCGATTGCAAAAAAGAAAAACATTGAACTAAGCCTTAATACTGAAAAAAGTGACTTGATAATCAATGCTGATTCCGGGAAAATAGAGCAAGTACTATCAAATTTAATATTAAATGCGGTCAAGTTCACCCCTGAAGGAGGTAAAATCCTTATCAACGCTGAAAAAATAACATCTGATGCCGTGGATAGTCGTTTAATCTCATCGGTATCCGAAGAAAAAAATCTTGATAACGTTGATTTTGAGGGAGATTATATCAAAATAAGCATAAAAGATACCGGTATTGGAATAAAAGAGGAAGATATCCATAAAGTATTTGATAAATTCCAGCAGATAGAGAGCTCTTTGAGCCGTACGGTAGGCGGAACAGGGTTAGGATTGCCTATTGCAAAACAGCTTCTGGAAGCGCATAGCGGGAAAATATGGTTTGAAAGCGAGTTTCAAAAAGGAACCACGTTTAACTTTATAATTCCCGCTGTAAAACTTGAAAATAAAAAAATGAGTTAAATGTTTCTTAATTCACATAAATTTTTTTTATTAACTCGAGTTTATTAGAGTGTATACCAGGGATTCATTTTATAAGCTTCTTTTTCAAGTAAATTTTGTCTGTATTCAGATAAAGGATTATATAATTGTAAAAAATCAATCTTAGCAGGGTAATTTTCATATGCTTCCAGGTATTGTTGCGCTTTTTTCTCTTCTTTTTCTGATAGTTCGCCCTTTGAATTTTTATGTTGCCTATAAAAATCTTCATTTATAACAATTGGTATATCTTTGTAGGTTGTATCTTTTTCAAAGATGATTTTATACATAGCTGTTACAAAATCAACCATATTAATTTTATAACCAAATCTATCCATAGTTGCATTTTTGTAATTTTCAGTCAACCCGCTTTTAGTTTCCTGATAAGCATTGTAAATTTCATTTTTATCTATTTTATTAGCAAGTCTTTTTAATACTAAATAATTCAGCTTTTCAATTCCGTCTTTTGATCTGGCTATGAGCATATACTGTTTCATATGGACAAGTTCATGATTTAAAAAATGTTTTTGATGAGTGTTAGCAAGAATCATATCGTTATTAAACTGTTCCCCGAGAATAATTCTGCCGGAAAAAGGATCTGCCATAGCACCTATCATTGAAGAATCTATTGGTTGTTCTACAAATTTTACATCAGAGTTATTTTCCCTGTTAAAATCATTAACAATTTTAGCCGCCTTATCAAAATGTTTATTTTTATTTTTTTTATTTAAAAAATCCATAGCAAAATAAAGAACAGGAGCCAGGGCTGCAAGAGCCATCAGTTGTTTTGACCCTTTAATTAATAATTCTTTGAACTCTTTCTTAATCATTTTCTTTGGTATACTTGGTTTTTTTATCTTGCTGAGCAGTTTAGCTCCTTTAACAAGGAGATAAATTATGCCGATATTCAAAGGTAATAAAGGGGTTATACTCAGGGTAGGATGCCTAAAAAGTTTTTGAAAAAAAGATGGTTTTTGGTTTTCCTGCTGTTTTTTAAGTTCGTTACTACCCCTAATTAATTTATCCAGCGTTGGTTTCTCCGGATTCGTATTATACTTCTTTAAAAATGGCATAAATACGTTTTTATCAGTATTTTGCTGAATAAATGTAGAAAAATTTTGCGCAGTAACTGAATTATTCATAAAGCCCCGAACTTAAACTTTATTCCTTTAATAATTATTAAAACCAAAAGTTAATAAAAAATGCTCTAAATATATTTTTTATTTATTGAGTTTTATGATTCAAACTAAATATTTGCCACATAATAAATAAAGTCGTAGTATGAACATATGAGTAAAAGAGCGAAAAAAACAATCTTAATAGCAGATGATGAGCCGGATATTGTAGAGACCTTAAAGTTTCTTGTGGAAAGTGAGGGGTATGCCTGTTTGACGGCATTTGACGGGGAATCAGCGCTTAATCTTGCAAAAGAACATAAACCTGACCTTATAGTCCTTGATGTTATGATGCCAAAAATTAACGGCTATAAAGTTTCCCGCCTTTTAAAGTTTGACGCCAAGTACAGTGATATTCCCGTACTCATGGTTACAGCCAGGACACAGGAAGAAGATAAATTAATAGGCAAAGAAACCGGGGCTGACGAGTATATAACCAAACCATTCGATATAGACATTGTTCTGGAAAAGATACAGACCTATTTATCCGGGTAAATTATGACCAATCAAGTTTCTAATAAGACAATAGAAAAATTAAAATATGACCTGGTAAGAGATAAACTTGTTTCATTCGACGATTTGACCTGTGCAGAAGAAATTGCGGATAAAAAAGGGAAAAATCTCGCACAGGTATTGACAGAAGAAGGTTTTATCCGGGAAGAAGTTTTTCTGAAGTTTATTCAGGATAACCTGCATATACCATATGTAAACCTGCGGGATTATTCCCTTGATGAAAAATGCCTGGGCTTTATTTCGGCAAAAGATGCTAAAAAATATTGCATTTTACCTCTTTTCAGGATAGAAAATGTTTTAACCATTGCAATGGCTGATCCTTTGAACCTTTTTGTCATTAATAACCTTGTAAAATGCGTACAATGTAATATAGAGCCTGTAATTTGCGCTGAAAGACAGATTTTAGAGGCGATAAAAAAATATTACCCGGAAAAACAGGAATCCTCTGAATCTGGTCAGGGTTTAATCATTGACTGGCGGGAAGAATTAGATGAAGAAACACCTGATATTCAGCAAGTAGAGCGCATAATGGATTCCATAACTTCACAGGCATTGTTGGAGAAGGTTTTTGAGGTTGTTTTTGAAAACACGGAGCAGGGACTCGCCGTAAAATTCAGGAAACCCGGGCTGACGGAAAATAAGGGCGTTATTCCGCTTTTGATCTCGCCGCTTTGTGTTTCGCATATTAAAAATGTTTGCGGGCTTGATAGTGAAGTGTTTGATGTTCCCCAGGTGGGGAAATTTACGATTAAAGCTGATATTGACTATATAACCTGCATAGTATCCACATTTCCTGCTACAAACGGGGAGAGGCTTTCGATTAAGCTATATAACCCTCCAAAAACACTTAAAGAGCTTACCCTTAAACCACAGGAAGCCCGGCTTCTTAAGGAAAGTCTCGATAAGCCGGGGGTTATCCTTATCGCAGGTCCTCAATTAAGCGGTAAAAGTTATTTTGCATATACAATTTTAAATTCCCTTGATTCGGCGAATAAAAACATAATGACCGTAGAATCGCTTGTTAAATATGACTTGCCCGGTGTTAATCAATGTGAATTGAACGAAAAAATTGGTTTTAGCATTGAAAAAGCGCTGGAGATGATTGATTTTCAGTCACCTGACATTGTTTACGTCGAGGAAGTTCTTTCGGGCAAGTTATGTGAAAATATTCTGGCTCTTGCAAAGTCAGGAAAGTTAGTCATAACGGAAATTAACGCCGCGGGTTCTTCGGAGTTGACGGAATCTTTCTCGGAGGACGAAATTAAAGAATTTGGAAGAATTCCCGGATGCATTATTATAGTCAGGGACTCAGACAATATTTCAGTTACGGGAACCCTTACCGGTTAAATTTGTTAAAAATACCTTGTCTTACGAAACTGTGTTGATAATCCTCAAGCCGTCACTGCGAGGGCTCAGTGACAATTTGAGAGCCCGTGGCAATTCGTCCGGTTAACATTACGGGCTTTCATTTAGCTAACCCGTTATTCAGGTTAGATAGATTACCATCCTGAAACAAGTTCAGGACAGGCTTCCTCGTAAACGACACCGGTCGTTTATTGTTTTAAGGAGTAAACAATAAAAACTTAAGTGTTTTTAAAATTTTCAAAAATTCATTCTCCCTCCACCCACCCAATTTTTTCTTTGGT